>CAYXJI010000017.1:0-12250 GCA_964465175.1 uncultured Burkholderiaceae bacterium
CCGCCTTCGAGCGGGTGGCCGCCGAACGGGGCGCGATCAAGGGCTTGAGCATCGACGACGCAGTAAAAAAAATGCGCGGCGAACCGAATTCAAAAATCAGTTTAACGATTGCACGTAAAACCGAAGATAAACCTATCGTGGTGACCTTGACGCGTGAACTGATCAAGCAACATAGCGTTAAGGGCAAAGTCATCGAGCCAGGCTATGCTTGGTTGCGGATCTCCCAGTTCCAAGAGCCTACGGTCGAAGACATGGTGAAAAAAATCAATGCCTTGTATGCGCAGGATCCGGCATTGAAAGGCTTGGTGCTAGATTTGCGCAATGATCCGGGTGGTGTCTTGCCCGGCGCAGTCGGTGTATCGGCCGCTTTCTTGCCGAAAGAGGTTGCGGTGGTATCGACCAACGGACAAGTGGAAGATTCCAAACGTACCTATTTTGCGAAACGCGAGTTTTATGCCAATGGTACGGGTGCTAGCGATCCTTTGGCGAAATTGCCCGCCGCGATTAAAACCGTACCGATGGTGGTGCTCATTAACACGGGTACCGCCTCAGCTTCTGAAATTGTCGCGGGTGCATTGCAGGATTATCGCCGCGCGATCGTTTTAGGGACGCAAAGTTTTGGTAAAGGCTCGGTGCAAACCGTGCACCAAATTTCTGCCGATACCGGAATTAAAATTACCACGGCGCGCTACTACACACCTTTAGGGCGGGCGATTCAGGCCAAAGGTATTACACCGGATTTGCATGTGGAAGAGACGGCGGATGGGGATGGTTTTAACGCCTTGCGCTCACGCGAAGCGGACTTGATCAAGCACTTGAGTAATGACAAAGAAGCCGAAGCAGAAAAAACCTTGGTGGATGAACTGGAAGAAGAAAAACGCCTGGCCGCACTGGCGAAAAAAAGTAAGGCTTTGGAATATGGTAGTAAAGAGGATTTTCAGTTGGCACAAGCACTGAATCATTTAAAAGGTTTGCCAGTCAAGTTAGTGGCGATGAAAACGCCGGATGCGTTGCAAGCGCAATCCGCCGCCGCGCCTAAAGCCGAAGCGCTACCAGCCAAAAGCAAGGCGGATAAAAAAACCGAATCTAAGAAGAAATAAACGCTCAACAGCTGCTTTTCAGACCAGTTGCGCGGTGCCAAACAGACAAAAATGAACGACCATCAATTACTCCGTTATTCACGTCATATTCTGCTCGATCAAATCGGGATTGAAGGCCAACAAAAAATTCTCGCGGCACATGTCTTGGTGATTGGTGCGGGGGGATTGGGCTCACCCGCCGCTTTGTATTTGGCGAGTGCGGGTGTTGGTCGATTGACGATCGTTGATGATGACGAAGTCGATCTCACCAATTTGCAGAGACAGATTTTGCATACTACGGAACGCATTGGTCAGAATAAAGTCGATTCCGCAAAAATCAGTTTGCAAGCGATTAATCCGGAAATTCACATCGTCGCATTAAAGGAGCGTGTGCAAGGTGAGCGTCTGCAAGCCTTGGTGCGCAGTGCGACGGTGGTCTTAGATTGCAGCGATAATTTTAAAACCCGCCATGCAGTGAATGCCGCCTGCGTCAGCGCGAGTGTGCCCTTGGTTTCGGGCGCCGCGATTTCTTTTGATGGTCAGCTCAGCGTGTTCGATAGCCGCACGCAAGATGCGCCATGCTATGCCTGTTGATTTCCCGCCGATCAGCAATTTGAAGAAGTGCAGTGCTCGACCATGGGTGTGTTTGCACCCTTAGTCGGCATTATCGGTTCTATGCAAGCCGCAGAAGCCTTGAAGCTCGTAATGGGCGCAGGACAATCTCTTGCCGGAAGGCTGTTATTGCTGGATGCCTTCACGATGGAATGGAATACGATTCAGCTTGGCAAAAATAGTGATTGCGTAGTGTGTGGGGCGTTACACCATTAAGGTGGCTGGAAGGCGACCACGCAAAGCATTACACACGAAGATTTCATCTGCCTGCAGCAGCTCTGCTATCGTCAACGATTGCTCCCGCGCTTGCAAATGCGGATCTTCCAATAACACGGCACGCATGATGCCAGGTAGCACGCCATCGCTGAGCGGTGGCGTGTTCCAAGTCTGACCTAAACGCACAAATACATTACAACGCCCACCTTCGGTCACATGCCCCGCGTGATTGACGAATAGACAGTCAAATCCGCCTGCTAATTCCGCTGCTTTCCATGCGGCATCGTAGGCATGTCGATGACTGCTTTTGTGTTTCAAAAATAATGCCTCGGTCTCGCACACTTCATTTTTGAAGAAGAGCTTTACTGGCGTGTTGATGCTCTGTAATGGCGCATGTTGTATCTGTATTTGCCCATCTGATCGTAAACCTAGGCGTAAGCGGTAGGCGGTATCGTTGTCAAATTTTGCGCAGCATGCCTGTAATTCGTTGTCGATTTTTCGACGCTCAAAAGCAAAACCAAAAAAATCTGCCGAGTTGCTTAGTCTTTGTAAGTGGCGCTCCAGATGGCGGCAACCGTCTCTTTGCGTTGCATGCATCGTTTCAAATAATTCAAACTCCGGCTGTAACCCGGTCAGGAATTTCGCTTTCAACTGGCACTCGGCAAATTCTTCTTCTGCCTGACTATCGTAGACGATGCCCGCGCCCACACCCATACTGCCTGCGCGTAATCCATGTTCATCAGGAGGGCTTAGTTGTAAGGTGCGTATGGGCACCGATAAGCAAAAGTCACCCAAGCGATCTGGTGCGGTCGGCGGGTCAAACCAGCCAATAGCGCCGGTGTAGATGCCGCGATCTTCGGTCTCTAATTCGCGTATGATTTCCATGGTGCGATGTTTCGGCGCGCCGGTAATCGAGCCGCAAGGAAATAGCGCGCGCATGACTTGAGCTAAATTCAATTCAGGACGCAATTGTGCTTCTATGTTTGAGGTCATTTGCAATACGCTAGAGTAGCGATTGACTTCGAATAGCGCTGGCACCTTGACACTGCCCGTGCTAGCGATGCGACCCAAGTCGTTGCGTAGCAAATCGACGATCATCAGGTTTTCAGCGCGATTCTTGGGGTCTTGACGTAAGGCCTCTGCGGTAATTTGGTCTTGCGCATCATCGCCACTGGCCGCTGCCGTCCCCTTCATCGGTCGTGCCAATAAATGCCCCGCGTTATGCCGAATAAAGAGTTCGGGCGATAAAGATAAAATCGCAGAACCATCCGGCAAATGGATCAAAGCGCCATAGGGTACAGGTTGGCGCCGCCGTAATGCCAGATACAAGCTAAGTGCCGAACCATAACTTTGAAAATGTAAGCGATAGGTGTAATTGACTTGATAGGTATCGCCCGCCGCGATGTACGCGCGGATTTGCGCTATCGCTGTGGTGAAGGCATCGGCTGTGAGATTCGCTTGTAATTGCCGTATGCCTGCGATTTGAACTTGGCTGTGGTGTTCTAGCCAGGACAAGATGTGCTCTTTATCGCATAGCTGGCAGCGCTTAAAAATAAGGAATTGCGATAGGCAGCTTTGTTGATCAAGCTGCTCGCGTACCGCGATGGCTTGCAGTTGCGCACCAGTCTCATAGCTTAATAGCGCCACGACAAAATAGCCTGTATCTAGGGCTTGCTGTACTTGCGACCAAGCGCCGTCCCAATCGTTGATCTGGGCGCACGATATACTTTGTACGAATTCTGAATACAAGCGCGAACAACTACCCTCACTGCGTGCGTCATCGAGCAAGGCGAAACAATGTTGCGGATCAAGAGTAAGGTGAATCGCTTGGCGGGGAGAAGACACGGTAATTACGTCGGGTTAGAATCCTCGCTAGTTTACCTGCAGATTAGAAATTATGCGTCGCTTTATTTTGTTGCAATATTTATCCGCTACACTGAAAAGCGGCAAAAAAAGCAAAAAAACTGAAACCAATTTCATTCACTTGCGTTAGCGGTAGAGAGGCGCCACAAACGCGCTATAATGCGCGCACGAAGCGGCTCTAAATTGTTTAGACCACGCGTAAAACAGTCGGTTGCGTTTATCTATTTACATTGCTCATTTTAATTATTATATTGCCATGACAAAAAAATCTCCTATCGCCTTGGCGGCACTCTTGTTAGCCCTTGGAACCAGCGCAGTTACTTTGTTGCCTGTTGTAGCGCAAGCGCAAACTGCAGAAAAGAAAGAAGCATCGAAAGAAGTCATTCGCGCAGAATGGACCAAGCCATGGCAAGAAATTCAAGCACTGATTACAGACAAAAAATATCCAGAAGCCTTGGAAAAAATTAACGCCTTGAGTAAGTTTGAAAACAAGACGCCGTATGAAAATTTTTTCCTGAGCCGCACTAAGGCCGTGATCGCTTCTAGTACCAACAATACGGATTTGCTGGCGAGCTGCTTCGAAGAAATGATCGGCAGCGAATTTTTAACTGCGGCCGAAAAGTTGAAATATAACGAAGCCATGGCCGGTACCTATTACAACGCCAAAAGATACAAAGAGGCACAAGTGTGGACGAAACGTTATTTGGCGGTGGAGCCAAACAACACCGTCATGCAAGATTTAGAAGTGCAAAACTACTATCTTACCGATGACTTTGTGAATGCTGCAAAAGCGGTGACAGTGCAAATCGCTGCCGACGAAGCAGCAAAACGTGTTCCGGGTGAGACTCGTTTGCGCTTGTTGCACGGTGCGAGCATGAAGATGAAAGACATCGCGGGTTCCACACGTGCCTTGGAGTTATTGGTGAAATACCACCCAACTAAAGACTACTGGGCGGATCTGTTGTATCGCTTGCCAAGCAAGCAGGGCTTTAATGATCGTTTGCGTTTAGACTGGTATCGCTTGTTGTTGGCGACCGAAACCATGGAAGATGGTTCTCAATTTATGGAAATGGCAGAGACAGCCATGCTTGCAGGTCTCCCGCTAGAGGCTAAGCAAATCATGGAAGCTGGCTACAAATTGAATCTGTTGGGTGTCGGTAAAACTGTGGCGAAACATAAGCCGTTGCTGGAAAAAGCCACTAAACAAGCCGCAGAGGATGCTAAAACTTTAGATGCGGGTGAGGCTTCTGCTAAGGCGGCAAAAACAGGTCTCGGTATGGTGAACATGGGTTATAACTTAGTCATTCACGGTCAACATGAGCGCGGTATTAATCTGATCGAACAAGGTCTTGCTAAAGGCGGCTTAAAGGCGCCAGAAGAAGCTAAATTGCATTTGGGTATGGCGTATTTGCAAGCGGGTAATAAAGTAAAAGCTCATGAGGTTTTCAAATCCATACAAGGTACGGATGGCATCGTAGAATTGGCTAATTACTGGATGTTGATGAAATAAGGCAGAAGCTAAATAACGGCGATGCGTAGCCGTTTGCTTTGTGTAGATTTTGTCGATAAAGAAAAAAGCAGTAAGTGTGAACTTACTGCTTTTTTTATGGAGTAATGCACTACTATTTGATCGGCAATGCGGTGGTGTTTTTAACTTCCTCCATCACCGCATAGGTATGCGTTTCGCGCACGCCGCTTAATTGTAATAAGGATTTGCCGAGAAAATCGCGGTAGGCGTTCATGTCTTTGACCCGCGCTTTGACCAAGTAGTCAAATCCACCTGCCACCATATGACATTCCAATACCTCTGGGATGGCTTGCACGCCACGTTTGAAAGCGTCGAACACATCGGGAGTGGTGCGATCCAATACCACTTCGATAAAAACAAGTAGGGCGACGTCGAGTAAATGTGGATTAAGTTGGGCGGTATAGCCTAGAATATAGTTCGATTCTTGTAGCTTACGAACCCGTTCCAAACAAGCGGCCGGAGAAAGGTTGACGCGTGTGGCTAGTTCTACATTACTGATGCGGCCGTCATTTTGTAATTCGGCCAAAATTCTTTTACTGATTTTGTCTAGCATAAGAAGGTCTTGGTTGTTATTAATAATATTCGGTGGAATTGTCTCACAAAATACAATATTTCGATATATGTCAGAATTTCCAGAATTAATCCTCGCCAATGATCTATACAATTAAATCATATTTGCTTTTATAAATAAATGATGAATCCTTCCATGAATCCAACTTCAAGCACCACGCCTTTTCAAGCCCTGCAGCAAGAATTGCTAGCAAATTCCTCTGAATTACGAGTCAATATCACTGAAGCCTATCGTCGCGATGAGGCGGGAGCGGTCGCTTGGTTGTTGTCCAATTTGCAGGAAATTCCTGCAGCAAAAAACAACATTCATGAACTGGCGAAAACATTAGTGAGCTCGGTACGCCAACAACGCACACGCGCTTCTGGTGTCGATGCTTTGATGCACGAGTTTTCTTTGTCGTCGGAAGAAGGCGTGGCTTTGATGTGTTTGGCGGAAGCGCTGTTGCGGATTCCCGACGCGGCGACTAAGGATAGATTGATCGCCGACAAAATTAGCAAAGGCGATTGGCGCAAACATTTAGGCGAATCGCCTTCTTTATTTGTGAATGCCGCAACTTGGGGTTTGCTGGTGACGGGTAAATTGGTGAGCACCAATAGCGACCAAGGTCTGGGTTCGGCATTGACACGTTTGATCGCCAAAGGCGGCGAACCTTTGATCCGCAAAGGTGTGGATTTGGCGATGCGGATGTTGGGTAACCAATTTGTCACGGGTCAAACCATCGATGAGGCATTGAAGAACAGTCAGGCCAATGAAGCGCGTGGCTATCGTTATTCTTACGATATGTTGGGTGAAGCGGCATTGACCATGCACGATGCGGCGTTTTACTACAAAGCCTACGAAACCGCGATTCACGCGATTGGTAAGGCATCGAACGGACGTGGTATCAAAGATGGGCCAGGTATTTCGGTCAAATTGTCCGCTTTGCACCCACGCTACTCGCGCGCGCAACGTGCTCGCACGATGGAAGAATTACTGCCTTTACTCAAAAAACTCTTGGTCTTGGCGAAGCAATACAATATCGGCCTCAACATCGATGCGGAAGAAACTGATCGTTTGGAACTGTCTTTAGACTTGATGGAAGCTCTGGCTTTTGATCAAGATCTAGACGGCTTTGAAGGCATCGGTTTTGTGGTGCAGGCTTACCAAAAACGTTGTCCATTTGTGATCGATTATCTGATCGATTTGGCGCGTCGTAGTGGTCGTAAATTCATGGTGCGCTTGGTCAAAGGCGCGTATTGGGATTCCGAAATCAAGCGTGCGCAAGTCGATGGCATGCCAGGCTTTCCGGTATATACACGCAAGGTGTACACCGACGTGTCTTACCTACTCTGCGCACAAAAATTATTGGCTGTGACCGATGTGATCTATCCACAATTCGCCACGCACAATGCCTTAACATTGTCTACGATTTATAGCTGGGCGCAAGAAGCCAAAGTCACGGATTACGAGTTCCAGTGCTTACACGGCATGGGCGAAACTTTGTACGATCAAGTGGTGGGTGCGGATAAGTTGAATAAGCCTTGCCGTATCTACGCACCAGTCGGTTCACATCAAACATTGTTGGCATATTTGGTGCGTCGTCTGTTGGAAAATGGCGCGAATTCTTCTTTCGTGAATCAAATTGTGGACGAGAAAGTGTCGATTGATTCTTTGATTGAAGACCCAATCAGCATCGCGACTAAGCTCGCAGGCAAGATGCATAGTGGCATCAATTTACCAGCAAACCTGTTCGGCAAAGAACGTCAAAATTCAGCCGGCATGGATTTCAGCAATGAATTGCAATTGCAAAAAATCAGCGCGCATTTCAGCGCTTTTAGCCAACATGCTTTGACCGCGACACCTTTGTTAGCAGGTGCTGTGTCAGCCAATACAGCGCGCCCAGTTTTGAATCCAGCGAACCACAGCGATGTGGTGGGTCAAGTCATCGAAGCTGATGATAATGATGTGCAAACCGCCTTGGCCGCAGCACAAGCTTACGCAGCAGAATGGCAAAATCAAACGCCAGCAGCGCGCGCAGCCTGTTTGAGTAAAGCCGGTGATTTGTTAGAAGCACAGACTTTGGATTTCATGGCCTTGGCCATTCGTGAAGCCGGTAAATCCTTGCCGAATGCTTTAGCGGAAGTGCGCGAAGCCGTTGATTTCCTACGTTATTACGCGGCGCAGGTTGAGACGCAACCACAAACGCAGGCATTGGGTCCCGTCGTTTGTATTAGTCCATGGAATTTCCCACTCGCGATTTTTATCGGTGAAGTCAGTGCCGCTTTGGCGGCTGGAAATGTGGTGTTAGCAAAACCAGCCGAGCAAACACCATTGATCGCCCATCGTGCGATACAACTCATGCATGAAGCAGGCGTGCCAGTCGGTGCCTTGCAATTCTTACCTGGAACAGGCGAAGTCGTGGGTGCGCAATTGGTGGCAGATAGCCGCGTCAAAGGCGTGATCTTTACTGGCTCGACCGAAGTTGCGCAAATCATTAATCGTACCTTGGCCAAACGCTCTGTTGCAGAGGGCATAGAGATTCCTTTGATCGCTGAAACTGGTGGTCAAAATGCGATGATCGTCGATAGTAGTGCCTTGCCTGAGCAAGTCGTGAATGATGTACTGTCATCGGCTTTTGATAGTGCGGGTCAGCGTTGTTCAGCCTTGCGTGTGTTGTGTCTGCAAGACGATATCGCAGAGAAAACCCTAGAGATGTTGCGTGGCGCAATGCAAGAATTACGCGTTGGTATTCCAGATCGTCTTGCTACGGACATTGGCCCTGTGATCGATGCGGAAGCACAGAAAAATCTACAAACCCATATCGATGCGATGCGCGTGAAGGCGAAATCGTTTTATAGCTTAGATCTACCTGCGAACTGCAAGAACGGTACCTTCGTAGCACCGACCGTGATCGAGATTAATGCCTTATCCGAGCTGACGAAAGAAGTTTTTGGCCCCGTCTTGCACGTCTTGCGCTACCGACGTGACGACTTGCCGACTTTGATTGATGCTATCAATGCGACTGGATTTGGTTTGACCTTGGGCGTGCATTCCCGTATCGACGAAACCATAGAATTCATCACCCAACGTGCGCATGTCGGGAATATTTATGTGAATCGGAATATCGTTGGCGCGGTGGTGGGCGTGCAGCCTTTTGGCGGCGAAGGCAAATCGGGTACCGGACCAAAAGCGGGTGGCCCTTTGTATTTGAAGCGTTTGCAATACAATCCGACCATGAGCTTCAGCGGTAATACGGTTTATGAAAAACAAGCACCGGTAGCGCTCGATGCGCTCACCGTGTGAGCAAAAACGCAAGGTCACGCTGAGGTTGCGCTGTAGGCCGAGCAATACGCCCGTCTCAATCCGTATAAGATGACCATGCTATTGCCAGGTCCAACGGGTGAAACCAACACCTTAGCCTTTGCTTCACGTGGAAGTGTGTTCTGTGCGGCTAGCGATGTCGCAACTTTACTCAATCAAATCGCCGCCGTACTCGCTACGGGCAACACGGCAGTATTGGAAGAAAAAGCCATGGCCTTGCTACCGACCAATTTGCCCAAATTAGTCAGTGATGCCATCAGCGTCGGCACTTCCGAAAACGTGCATTTTGCTTTGCTTGGCCAGGACATCGCCGCCAATTACAAAGTGGCCTTGGCACAGCAAAACGGAGCGATTGTGTGTAGCGCGGAATGTGATGCGAAGACCGAATTACCCTTATGGCGCTTGGTTGCAGAGCGCGCTTTGTGTGTGAATACGACGGCGGCAGGTGGTAATGCGAGCTTGATGAGTTTGCAAAGTTAGGCTGGCATCTGAACGCATAAAATCATGAAACCGTATAAAGCCTAAGTCACAGCTTTATACGGTTTTTTTGTCGTTAGCAAAGTCTAGTCTCTTTGGCCTTGGCAAACTCATCTACCATTGCATCAATAAAAACACGGGTGCGTGCTGGCATCAGGCGCCGTCCTGGAAATACCGCCCAAGCATTGTATTCCGGTGCGTGCCAATCGGGCAGTATGCGAATCAAACTTCCATCACGCAAATGACATTGGGCAAAATGTTCTGAAATGAGCGTAATGCCTAAGCCCGCTAAGGCGAGGCGACGTAACATTTCGGGTGAATTGGCAGTGGCGATACCCGGTGGTATACCTTCCCAACTTTGTGTTCCATTTTTTAAACGCCATAGTGCTGGCTCTGCATTACGCGCGAGTAGGCGCAAAGTCTGATGCTCCATGAGGGCTTCGGGTTCTTGCGGTTCACCATGCTGTTCCAGATAGCTGGGTGCCGCATACATGGCGGCGGAAAACATCGCCAGTTGACGTGCCGCTAGGGAGGCGTCGTCGGGCAAACTGCCCATGCGTATCGCCAAATCAAAATTCTCGCCTATGATATCGACCCGACGCGGTGATAAATCCAACTCCAAGCTAATTGCCGGATATTGCTGCAAAAAGCGTGTGATCAATGCGGTCATGGTTTCGTTGGCAAAGTCCGCTGGCATAGAAACACGCAAACGGCCGCTAGGCTGCACCTGTCTTTGTTGGGTCAGCGCTAAGGTTGCTTCGACTTCCGAAGTGACTTGCTGAGCATGGCTTAAAACCACATTGCCAAAATCCGTCACTACTAATTTGCGAGTTGTTCGCAAGAGTAAGCGCTCGCCTAGCTGCGCTTCCAAAGCCGTGATACGACGTGACAAGGTGGACTTGGGCATGCTCAAGCGTTCCGCCGCACGGCTAAAGCTGCCTTCTGCAACGATGCGGGCAAACAACAAAAGATCATTGGGATCGAGGTTCATAAAGCGCTTTCCGACTCAGTATCTGAGGATGTTATTGGTTCATAAATGGAACAATGATATCCATTTTACGCTCTTCTGCTTTGAAATTGGAACAGGTAAAGTACCCACATCGACACCGAACCATGTAGTCCAAACCCAAAGGAGCATTACCATGAACATCTTGCAAATCAATTCCAGCGCCCGCGTTGCCGGTTCCCATTCTACGAATTTAGCCAATCAAGTGAGCGCACGCTTACGTGAGCAGCACGCTGATGCAAACTTCAGCGTACGCGACTTGGCGCTGACGCCACAACCCAGCTTGGACGAAGTGGCATTACAGGCTTTGTTCACGCCAACTGCCCAACGTACTCCCGAGCAAGCTGCACGCGTGGCTTTGGACGATGCCTTGATTGCTGAAGTGCAAGCGGCGGATGTCTTGGTGATCGGCGCACCGATGTACAACTTTGGTATCTCTTCCCAATTGAAAAACTGGATAGACGCGATCTCCCGCGCGCAAGTGACTTTCCGTTACACCGCGACCGGCCCAGAGGGTTTGTTGAAAGGCAAAAAAGTGTATGTCGTATTAACGCGTGGCGGTTTGTATCGCAATACGCCGAACGACACGCAAATGCCGTATTTGAAAAACTTCTTTGCCTTTCTCGGTATGAGCGATGTTGAATTCATTTATGCTGAAGGATTGGCCATGGGTGCCGAGGGTGAGCAACGCGCAATCAGTGATGCACAGGCACAAATTGAATCATTTTTAGTTTAAAGAAAAAAGGAGCAACTCATGGATAGCACCAGCGCCACATCAGACACTATCTCGCGCCGTTGAGCAATTGGTGGTTGGACAAGCGACCTCCGATGGCGCTGGTGTGAAATTGACACGCGTTTTGACTCAGGCTTATCAATATCGCTTAGACCCATTCTTGATGTTAGATGCTTTTGGCAGTGACAATCCTGACGAATACATCGCCGGTTTTCCTGACCATCCGCATCGCGGCTTTGAGACGATTACCTATATGTTGGAAGGCCACCTGCGGCATCGCGATAGCGCGGGCAATGAGGGTTTGCTGGAAAATGGCGGCGTGCAGTGGATGACGGCGGGGCGTGGTGTGATTCATTCCGAATTGCCAGAGCAAGAGAATGGTCGCATGGAGGGTTTTCAACTTTGGTTGAATCTCGCCGCAAAAGACAAAATGATGCCAGCCGGGTACCGTGATTTCAAAAGCGCCGATATTCCTGAACTAACAACCGATCAAGGCGTGACGGTGCGCGTGATTGCAGGTCAAAGTCAAGGCGTGATGGGCGCGATGCAAAGAGCGACGACGGAGCCGATTTATTTGGATGTGACTATGCCAGCAGGCAGCCGTTTTTCACAAACCATACCCGCGCAATTT
This sequence comes from uncultured Burkholderiaceae bacterium, assembly GCA_964465175.1. Taxonomy (GTDB): domain Bacteria; phylum Pseudomonadota; class Gammaproteobacteria; order Burkholderiales; family Burkholderiaceae_D; genus Undibacterium. The sequence goes on from CAYXJI010000017.1 coordinate 12,017, forward strand.
AATGCCTTTATCTATGTGTATCGAGGTGAAGTGAAGATCGGTGAGCAGCAGGTACCGTTACAACGCATGGCGATATTGAAAAAATGGCCACAGGCCGATGGTGTCACCCTACACGCACACGAAGCGGCACGTTTTATTCTGGTTGCGGGTCAGCCATTGGGGGAAACCATCGCGCAATATGGACCATTTGTGATGAATTCTGAAACCGAAATTTTAGAAGCCATGCGTGATTAT
>CAYXJI010000017.1:12260-21771 GCA_964465175.1 uncultured Burkholderiaceae bacterium
GAAGAGATTTTCAAGGCCATCGATGATTTTCGTCAGGGGAAATTGGTGGATGCGGTTTAGTCTAGAACTTCTACTATGGGACTATCGCCGCGTCTAACTTCGGTCGCGCAGTAGCTTGTGCCGAGGTCTCACGCTAGCGGTTACAATAGCGCCTTAATAGCAAGGTGATCGTCCTCATGTCCCACGGTTTAAACCAACCCCAACGCGATGCAGTCAATTATATGGAAGGCCCTTGCCTGGTCTTGGCAGGGGCAGGTTCAGGTAAAACGCGGGTCATTACGCAAAAAATTTGCAATTTGATCGAGTTGCATGGCTATGATCCTAAGCACATCGCCGCACTGACTTTTACCAATAAGGCCGCGCTGGAAATGCAGGAGCGTATCGCCAAATTGCTCAAAGAGCCTAAGCAGGCGAATAAATTAACGGTGTCTACATTCCACTCCTTGGGCGTAAAAATTTTACGACAAGAAGCGCGTGCTTTGGGTCTCAAAGATCGTTTTTCGATTATGGATAGCGATGACTGTTTCTCTTTGGTGCAAGATTTAGCCATTACCACCGACAAGCAATTAATACGCCGAATTCAAACTGCCATGTCATTGTGGAAGAATGGCCTAGTGGATCCCGAACAAGCTTTGCAACAGGCACAAGACGAAGACGAGGCGCAGGCGGCGCGCGTGTATCGCAGCTATGTCGCGACCTTATCCGCGTATCAAGCGGTCGATTTTGATGACTTGATACGCTTGCCGGTAGAGCTGTTTCGCCAGAATGAAGAAGTGCGTGACAAATGGCAACGTCGTTTGCGTTATTTGTTGGTGGATGAATATCAGGACACCAATACCTGCCAGTATGAGTTGGTCAAATTGCTCGTGACTGGCATCGGTAAAAAGCCCATGTTCACCGCCGTGGGTGACGATGATCAAGCGATCTATGCGTGGCGTGGTGCGACCATAGAAAATCTGAAAACCTTGCAAGTCGATTTTCCGAATCTGCGTATCATTAAGCTAGAGCAAAATTACCGCTCTAGTACACGCATTCTGCAGGCCGCCAATTCCGTGATTGGGAATAATCCCAAGTTATTCGACAAGGCTTTATGGTCGGAACATGGCTTGGGTGATCCGGTCAAAGTAATGGGCATGCAAGATGATGAGCAAGAGGCGCAACAAGTGGCCATTATGATTTCGGCGCATCGCTTTGAGCGCCGTGCCGCTTGGGCTGATTATGCGATTTTGTATCGCGGCAATCATCAAGCGCGTGTGATCGAACAATCCCTGCGTAAAGAACGCATTCCTTACACGATTTCTGGCGGCCAGAGCTTCTTTGACCGTGCCGAGATTAAAGACATTATTGCTTATTTGCGTTTGATCGCGAATGAGGAAGACGATCCTGCTTTCATTCGCGCCATCACGACGCCCAAACGCGGTGTCGGACAAGCGACGCTAGAGGCGCTCGGTTCTTACGCTGGGCAATGGCAATGTTCCTTGTTTGAAGCCGTGTCCAAAGGCGGTATCGAGGCGATTTTGACCGATAGGCAATTGCGCCCGCTGCGTGAATTTTGCAATTTCATTAATCATGTGGAAGCGCATGCCCATAGAGAAGGGCATGCGGAACAATTGCTCGATGATTTGATGAAAGAGATCAATTACGAAACTTATTTATATGACAGTTTTGACGACAAAGCGGCACAAAATAAATGGCAAAACGTCTTAGATTTCACCCAGTGGTTGAAGCAAAAAGGGAATGGCGGCAAAGAAGGTACCGACGAACATCGTAGTCTGCTCGATTTGACTCAAATGGTCGCCTTGATGACCATGATGGAAGGCAAAGATGAAGACCCGGACGCCGTGCGTATGTCCACCTTACATGCCTCGAAAGGCTTGGAATATCCGCATGTATTTTTAGTCGGCGTAGAAGAAGGCATTTTGCCGCATAAGGGCGACCCAGATGCGCCAGTCGAAACCATCGCAGCGCGTATAGAAGAAGAGCGACGTTTGATGTATGTTGGGATCACCCGCGCGCAACGCAGCTTGCATGTGACTTGGTGCAAAAAACGTAAGCGCGCCGGAGAATTAGTGCATTGCGATCCATCGCGCTTTATCAAAGAAATGAAACTCGATGAAGGCGACGCCATGCCGACAGAGGATGAAATTATTACGCCGCAAAATCGCTTAGCGAATCTAAAAGCATTATTGAGTCGGCCTAAAGAATAAGCCTAAATTTTTTCTCACCAGCGGCTTAAGCAGCTTGTTGTTCCAATTTGTCGAGTACGCGGAAACATAGCCAGACGCTAATTGCGCCGAAAAAAATGACGCCTAAACCATAGCCTGCGATGACGCCAAGGGCACCGTACCACAGCCCGCCCAACCAGACAAAGGGAATGACGCCGAGGGTCGCACGACTCCAATTAAGTGCCGTCGAGTACAGTGGGTAACCCAAATTATTAAATGCCGCATTCGCGACAAATAAGCTGCCATTGAATAAGAAACTACCCGCTACAAAAATACAAAAGAAAATAATCACCTCGCGCCCCAAATCGCGGGCATCAAACGCTTGGGCAATCAAGCTGCTGCATACGGCCAATAAAAACCATACTACCAGTACATAGATCAAAGTTAATTTCAAACTATCGCGCATAGTGGAACGCAGGCGGTCAAAACGTTGGGCACCGAGATTTTGACCAAGAATAGGCCCGATGGCACCGGATAAGGCAAATAGTCCAGCAAATGCCATAGGAATCAGACGAGAAATGACCGCCCAGCCGGCGACGGCCGAGTCGCCATATTTAGCGATGGCCGTGGTCACTGCCGCATTACCAAATGGGGTTGCGACGTTGGTTAAAATCGCAGGAACACCAATACTCGCAAATGCTTTGGCACTGCGCAAAAAAATAGCAGAAGTCGGTTTCGCGCACAGATGATGGATTTTAAAGACGCCATAAAAGCCGACGCCTGCCAGCACTAAGCGCGCGCAGATGTTGGCATAGGCCGCGCCATCTAAACCTAGTTGTAGCGTAAAAATAAAGAGGGGATCGAGTAGTGCCGTGGCTGCGGCTGCCCCTAAGGTGACATACATCGCGCGTTTGCCATCGCCAGCGGCGCGCAGTAGTCCACTCAGCCCCATGCCCAAGGCCAATAAAGGTAAAGACGGCATCACGATGTTGCAAAAGCGTTCAGCCAAGGCAGCGGTTTCGCCTTGAGCGCCGAGCAACTTGAGGAGCGCAGTTAACAGAGGATAGGTCAAGAGAATTGAAATCGTACTAATACCAGTGATCAGATATAAGGCACTACCAGCGAGTTGTTTGGCGATCAGCATTTCCCCCGCACCAATCGCGCGCGACACTACGGCCGTAGTCGCTATCGATAAACCAATAAAAATCGATGTATGAAAAAATAATAGTGTGCTGGCATAGCCAATTGCCGCAGTGATCTCGTGTTGTCCGAGCTGTGAAATATAAATGAGATTGAGTACATCGACCAAGAAAACGGCAATCAGTCCAATTGAGCCTGTGGCAGTCATATTGATGACATGCCGCATGGTGGAACCTTCTAAAAATGTGCGATTTATTTTGTGACTCTCTGACCCTGTAGCCGTGTTGGTAGCTGTGGTAGTCGATGGTGCTGTTGCCATTGCGCTAAATACCTAGTGATCGTGCTGGTGAGATAAAAATGTGGAATGCAGTCGTAGTGTAACGGATTAATTCAAAATCGTTGCTTGATTAATCCTATCGAGTAGGGCGCGATTGGCGGGTGAAATGCGCATGGCAAAATGATTACTGACAATGGAAACAGGTTTTTCATTTACGCAGAATGACTGTGTTCCATGTGCTAAATCGCCCATTATTTTTTTGGGGCGCTTGTTATAGCTGAGGTTGATATTTTTCTCTAAGCTTTTAGGGGCATCGACATTGTCGTACCAAACTAGGGCATCCATACGGCCTAGCATTAATTTTTGCAAACGTGAGATCCCTGCGCCAATATCATTCTCGACTTTAAAGAGCTTGTTGACCTGCTCGTCAAATGCTTCGCCTGCGCTAGTCCCCGCGACTACTCCGATCAATTTCCCTTTGAGGTCTTGTAGGCTGTTGAATGGGAAACTGGCGTCGCAGCGAGTCACCAGCCAATTGCCATTGGCATTAATGGCATCAGAAAACAGGTATTTCTTACTGCGCTCTTTATTGATCGACATGCCGAGTAAGATTAAGTCTTCTTTCAAGGCATTCGCCATTGCGCGTTTCCAGGGTACACGCTGGATTTGGAATTGCAGTTGTAAGGATTTTTCTAAATAATTCAGTAAAGCGGTGGTGTTTTTGGCTAACGGTACGGACTGACCATTGCGATCAAATTCTTCTATGGTTTGTAATTTAACCAGTTCTTGCGCTGAGACTGGCGCAGCAATGAGACAGGTGCTCAGCACTAGGCTCGCACTGATACCTAAAGAGCATGCCAGTAAAAAAATACGAAGAAATATCATGTCGTATCTCGCTTGAAGTTATGATTGATTGTAGCAAGACTCTTCGTTATTGTTGATTTTTTTGTGGCAAAGCTGCGCAACTTAATCCGACTAGCGCTAGTCCAATCGCTTTTCAAACTATGTTCGATAAAGGAAATCTTATGCCTGCAGTACATTCCAAATGGATGTTGTCGATCTTGGCGTCCAGTCTCGCGCTCGCCTTCGGTGTTGGTGTGCCCGATGTGGCTCAGGCACGTCAGGGTGTGACGACTGCGTATGCGCCTACGCAGGAATTTGCCAGCTTGACTGTTGGTATGCAAAAGCAAACTGGTTTATTCGATATTTGGACTAGTGCGGAGCACGCCAAGGTGTTGCTGGGTGTAGCGGAATTGCACAAACCATTTTTGCTCGTGACCTCGCTGCCATTTGGCCTAGGCTCCAATGATGTGGGCTTAGATCGCGGTCAAGTCGGCGCTAGCAAATTAGTGCGTTTCGAACGGCATGGTAAACGTTTGTTCTTGGTACAGGAAAATACCCGCTATGTGGCAGATTCGCCGAATGCCGACGAGCGCGCTTCAGTACGCGAGGCATTTGCCGGCGCGGTATTGTGGGCGGGCGATATTTTGGGCACCGAGACGAGCAACGGGAATGTGCGTTACTTGATCGATTTTTCTTCTTTCTTGCTAGTCGACAGACATGGCGTTGCGGATAGTCTGAGTCGTAGTCGTCAAGGTAATTATCAACTCGATGACAAACGAAGCGCGGTGTTGAGCCAGCAGGCAAAGTCTTTTCCTGACAATACTGAATTAGAAGCGATGCTGACGCTGACAGGTGCTGGCGAAGGTCCTTTTGTGCGCCAAGTGGCGGCAGACGCCAAGAGCCTGCGTGTGCATCAACATATTAGTTTGATCCGTTTGCGAGAAGGCTATGTGCCACGTGCTTATCACCCAGGCTCAGGCGGGATCGATAGTGAAAAAATGGATTTTGCAACACCGCTTGCCGACAGCATAAATGTGCGTTGGCAGCTACGTCATCGCTTAGAAAAAACCGATTCGAATGCGGCCTTGAGCCCAGTCAAAAAACCGATAGTGTATTACCTCGATCGCGGCACGCCAGAGCCTGTACGTTCAGCCTTATTGGAGGGCGCACGCTGGTGGGGGACTGCGTTTGAAAAAGCCGGCTTTAAAGACGCGTATCGGGTAGAGTTGTTGCCTGAGGGCGTTGATCCTATGGACATCCGCTACAACACAATTATGTGGGTGCATAGAGCAACGCGTGGCTGGTCTTACGGTAATGCGGTGAGTGATCCGCGTACCGGTGAAATTATTAAAGGTGCGGTGACCCTAGGTTCGCAAAGGGTGCGTCAAGACATACTCATCGCCGAAAGTCTGTTAGCACCTTATGGCAAGAACACTAGCCGCGAGAAGAAAAACGCCGCAGAGCAAATGGCTTTAGCCCGTCTGCGTCAATTGGCCGCACATGAGGTTGGTCATACTTTGGGCATTGCACACAACTTTGCGCCTAGCCGTCAAGGGAATGGTTCGGTAATGGATTATCCTCATCCTTTGTTGGGGATAGATAGTAAAGGCGACGTCGAACTGAAACAGGCTTACGGCGTTGGAGTGGGGCCGTGGGATGATTTTGTGATCCAACATTTGTATGCAAACTTCCCGGGTCAGAATGAAGATGAGGCGCTAGCCCAATTGCGTGTCGCGGCTAAAGCAGCAGGTTTACACTATGTCGCGGATGCCGATTCGCGTTCGCCCGGCGCCGCGCATCCGCATGGTTTGCTGTGGGATGTGGGTGCTGATTCCATTAAATCTTATGATCATTTGATGGCAGTTCGACAACGTGCGTTGAACAATTTTTCAACGGCGGTATTGCCACCGCAGCGCCAAATTGGAGAGTTGGAAGCACGTTTGGTGCCGATCTATTTGTTGCATCGCTACCAAACTGAAGCGGTGGCACGTTTGATCGCGGGTGGCGAATATGAATACGGCACCGCACACGATGTGAATGCGGGGCGAGTACAAGCGGGCGTGAAAACGGTACCTGCTGCAGTACAAAGGCAAGCTTTGCAAAAAATGGTGAGTAGTTTGCGTGCCGAGAATTTGGCATTGCCTCCAAACGTATTGGCTATTTTGACACCACAATCGGAAGGATTTAATCGTACTCCCGAGTATTTTTCTGGTCGCATGAATGTGGTGTTTGATGCTTTGTCCGCAGTCGAAGCGGGTGCTGCGCAAACGAGTCAATTTTTGTTTGATGCGTCCCGCGTCAATCGTTTAGCTTGGCAACATGCGAGTGATCCTCAGCAATTAGGCGTTACCGAGCTGTTGCATCAAGTGCTAGCGCAAACTTGGAAGCGTGAAGCTACACCTAAGCACTTGATTGCTGGCGAAGCGGTTCAGTTGGCCGCGAATTGGGTCATTTTAGACGCCGCCTTGAATTTGTTAGACGGTGGCCGCCTGCATCCGCAAGTACAAGCAGAAGTGCGTCAAGTCTTGGCAGAATTGAGTGCATGGCTGCGGACCAATTCGACCAAGGGAAGCGTCAGTAGCCGTAAGCAGGCAGCGGATTTGATCACTGCCTATTTAAAAGATCCCACTAGTGTGAAATTGCGCGCCTTACCACCGATCCCACCCGGTGCACCGATTTGAGTGTTATTGGTCGCACGCACACGGAATCAAGCATGGGACACTTGCAGATACCAGTTTTAGGCTTAGAATGGCTTTGACACAATTAATTTTGATGCGGAGTCGAGATGAGCCTGATTCAACTGGTATATGCAAGTCAATTGCGCGGCGATGAGTCTGTGCTTAGCGCTATTCATAGTCACGCGGTGCGAAATAATACAGCGCATACGATTACCGGCATGTTGTTGTATGCGAATCGCCGCTTCCTGCAAGTCTTAGAGGGCGAGCGTGACGTGGTCCATGCCACTTTTTCTCATATCAAGGCCGATCCTCGGCATGAACAAGTCACGCTCATTTTAGAGCAGCCTATCGAGGCACATTTTTTTCAACATTGGAACATGGGTTTCCGACAGCTCAGTGATGAAGCACTTGCGCAACACCCCGCCTACGCAAGCTACTTCAACGATGACTTCACGCATTTCAAAACGCAACCACAGATGGCCTTAGAAATCCTGAAAAATCTGGCTTGAATTGTGCAAATTAGAGAAAAAAGACTAGGCAAAATTTCGCTATTTTGAAACAGCTTGTGTATTCTTTGCTGATCTTGTTTTTTGACTAGGATGGTCCATGCAGAACGCACATTTTCCTCATTTGTTAGCCCCCTTGGATTTAGGGTTTACCCAGTTACGCAATCGCGTGATGATGGGTTCTATGCATACCGGCTTAGAAGATCGTTTTTATAATTATGGTAAGTTGGCGGCGTATTTTAAAGAACGCGCGCGTGGTGGTGTCGGCTTGATCGTGACGGGCGGAATTTCACCGAATCGGCGCGGTTGGTTGTTGCCATTTGGTGGCACCATGAATAGTCTAGGGGATGTCTATAACCATAGAAAAGTGACGCGCGCCGTCCATGAAGAAGGCGGCAAAATCCTGATGCAGATTTTACATTCGGGGCGTTATGGTTATCAGCCCTTCATCGTGTCGGCCTCAGATAAAAAAGCGCCCATCTCTAAGTTCAAACCAAAAGCCTTAAGCGAAGCTGGAATAGAAAGCACGATTCGAGACTATATTCGTTGTGCTAAATTAGCGCAAAAGTCGGGTTATGACGGCGTGGAAATCATGGGTAGCGAAGGTTATTTGCTGAACCAATTTCTGTGTGTGCGCACCAATCAGCGCACGGATCGTTGGGGCGGCTCGATAGAGAATCGTATGCGTCTGCCGCTTGAGATTGTTCGACGCGTGCGGGCAGCAGTCGGTACCAATTTCATTATGATGTATCGTCATTCGATTTTGGATTTGGTGGAAGGCGGTAATAGTTGGGAAGAAGTGGTCGCCGTCGCACAAGCCTTAGAGAAAGCCGGTGTGACCCTTTTTAATACTGGCATAGGCTGGCATGAGGCACGTGTTCCCACGATCGTGACGTCGGTACCGCGCGCCGCCTTCGCAGCGGTGTCCGGGCGCTTGAAACAAGCAGTGAGCATTCCCGTGATTGCATCGAATCGCATCAATATGCCAGCGCAGGCAGAAGACATTATTGCCAGTGGCACGGCGGATATGGTGTCGATGGCGCGACCGTTTTTAGCGGATCCTGAGTTCGTGAATAAAGCGGCGGAAGGTCGAGTGGATGAAATCAACACCTGCATCGCCTGTAATCAAGCCTGTCTCGATCATACTTTTTCCAATCAACGGGCAAGCTGTTTGGTCAACCCGCGAGCGGCACATGAAACCGAACTTTTATACCTGAAGAAAACCGTCGCGAAACGTATCGCCGTGGTGGGCGCTGGACCTGCGGGCTTATCTGCCGCGACGGTTGCTGCTGCTTGCGGACATGATGTAAGTTTGTTTGATAGTTCTGATACTGTCGGTGGTCAGTTTAAAATTGCCATGCAAATCCCAGGTAAAGAAGAATTTAAAGAAACGCTGCGCTATTTTACGAAGCGCCTAGAAGTCACTGGCGTGAAAGTCCATTTGGGCAAACGCGTTACGCGCGATGAATTAGTGGCGCAGGGCTACGATCACATTATCGTGGCGACAGGTATTACACCTCGCACACCGAAAATTGAGGGTGTCAATCATCCAAAAGTAATGTCTTACCTCGACGTCCTTTTGCATAAAAAACCGGTTGGAAAAAAAGTGGCAATTATTGGCGCTGGCGGTATCGGTTTTGATGTGGCCGAATATCTTTTGCACGATGCTGCTATTCCGTTGCCGATTCCTTTGTCAACATGGTTGGGAGAGTGGGGAATTGATTTGCAAGCCAAGCAAAATGGTGGTTTGGTAAAACCCGAGGAAGCGCATCCGGTACGTTCGATTTACTTATTGCAGCGTAAGGCAAGCAAAGTTGGCGCCGGTTTAGGCAAGACATCAGGCTGGGTGCATCGCGCCACTTTGCAAAGAAACAAAGTGCAGATGTTGGCCGGTGTTGAATA
>CAYXJI010000018.1:0-21522 GCA_964465175.1 uncultured Burkholderiaceae bacterium
ATAGCTGAAAATGCGCCGTCAGCACGCCAATAGCATCGCAGGTACGCCTAATGGAAATCTGGGATTCAGGATGATCTATTTTCTGTGTTAATCCATCGTTGGCAAATGGTGACGCTGCAGCGTCACCATATAATTTGCTTGTGAGTCAGACCTCCGTACAAATTACTGTGCAAGCGAATTCAAAAACTCAGCCAATTTTTCTTGAAACACCTGCGCTTGATCAACCATAGGGAAGTGACGTGCGCCAGCAATCGGTACCATGCGCAATTTTGGCGTACCTTTCATCAAGCCCTCGTAATAGGCGTGTTTGGCTTCTGCTGACACATTGGACGCGGCGAAATCCGGTGCGTAATACGGCGATACCAAGGCGAGTGGCACACTGATCGCTGGTAGGTCTTTGCGCAGATCGAGGCGGAATAAATCGGCCATGTATTCGGCGCTGGCGACAGGATCACTTTGCGCACTCAAAGCGGCGATCTTATCGGCCATTTGAGTGTCAACAACGCCCATGGTGCGCATGTATTGTACTTGTTGCGCCGCATAGCTTTTTTGATCGGCGCTCGCCATTTGTGCTTGTAAATTACTCGCCATCGCGCTGCGTTGTTCCAGACTCATATTCTCGGTGCGCGGGAACACTGGCAGGCCATCGACACCAAACACGCCGCTAATTAAATCGGAATGCGATTGCGCAAACCAGATCGATAAGGCAGATCCCAAACTATGTCCAACTAAGACCGGCTTGTGGATTTTTTGCGTTTGGATTAATTCTAATAATGAGTCTTTTGCCTTCGCCAATTTGGGGCCAGCAATCGCGGGCTTGCCATTAAAACCGGCTAAGGTGATCACATACAGCTCATGATTTTTTTGCAGATGCTTGACCGTGTCATCCCACACATAGCCACCGCTAGATAAGCCAGGTATCAAAATTACCGGAGCGCCTTTGGCATTCGCGTTCGCATATTTTTCTACATACATACTGCCGACTTGAAATTGTTCGGCTTGGCTCATCGTGTTGACGGCCGTAATTGGTGTGACTGGAGCTGCCACCGCCATTTGGTATGTGGACGCAGTTGCACAGGCGAAAAGGGCTAATGTGGAAAAACTGAGTTGGATCGTTCTTGTGAAGTTCATGATGCTCTCCTTAAATTGATTTGAATAAAATTTTCATTGCGTAAAATTTTCACTACGTATGTAAAGCAAAGTTGACACCTTGGGCGATAGAAAAAGCAGGGAATCCAAAGACACCTTGCTATTGCAAATGACTGCTAAATCTCTGTTACTTGTCGCATGTAAAGCACGCTTGACACGCTATTTTAAAAAATAAGCAGCCTGCGGAAATCCCGTTGTTAGCTGCTGGTTTTATTCTGCTTACGATACCTACCGACTATTCGCCTTTAACATCGTGGAGTCGCTTGCGAGTCGTTTAATGTGTAAAGCATGTTTGACATATTAAACCAAAAAAAATCTTTGTCAAGCGTGCTTTACAACAATGTGCAAAGTTGCCACTTGGTATTATGTGCTTACATTTCTTCATGTAGAATCCTTAAACAATTCGCTGCGGTTGAGCTCTATTTAGCTAGAGCAGTACGCCCGAGTGAAAAAGCGCCTTGTTCGGATGGATGAACGATGCCCACATGTTTGTAGCGCTGTTTCTGTCGATAACCTGACTGGAAAAAATATGGCCGACTTCTGTGAAATCTTGGTCGTGGATGATATTTCGGCGATCCGCGACATCATCGTGCAACAGCTGAAATCCTTAGCCTATTCTAGAATCCAAGTTGCCACCAATGGCGAAGAGGCCTTGCGCCTATTGCAAGTGATCACGCCGAAGTTAATCATTACCGATTGGTCTATGCCAGTGATGAATGGTTTGGAATTATTGCAAGCCGTGCGCCGAGACCCGCGCTTGAGTGCCATCCCGGTCGTCATCGTCTCAGCTGAAATGCAGCGCGACTATGTGATGCGGGCGATACAGGCGGGGGTGACCGATTTTTTGTTCAAGCCATTTAAACCCGATGAGTTAGCACGCAAAGTGCGTAAAGCGCTCACCAACTCCTATAGCGCGCCAGATAGCCTGAGCAATAATGCAGAAAGTTCAGAGAGCAAGTCTGAAAACAAACGCCCCACTGTCTTAGTGGTGGACGATACGCCCTTTAATTTAAGAATGGTCGCCAGCCTTTTGCAAGAGCAATATCAGATCAAGGTCTCGGCCAATGGCGCTAAGGCGATCAACCTTTGCCAAGCCGCTCCGCCTGACTTGGTCTTGCTCGATGTCATGATGCCCGAGATGGATGGCTTTGAGGTTTGCCGGCGTCTCAAAGCGGACCCCAGAACGGCGCATGTCCCTATTATTTTTCTGACGGCAATTGGTGATGCGGACAAAATTGCCGAAGGTTTTAGTTTGGGGGCGATGGATTATGTGACCAAACCGCTAGAGCCGGTGATTCTCAAAGCACGCGTCGCCGCTGCTATACGCATTTCACTGAATCACGAAAATATGCGTGAAAAATATGATCTCTTGATGGAAAACTCGCGCTTGCGGGAAGAAGTTGAGAGGATCGCCCATCACGATATCAAAAACCCCTTAGCCATCATTTTGGGACACACCGCGAGTTTTGCTGAAGATGCTGGATTGAATGAGGCGCAGCGCGAAAAAATTAAGATCATAGAACGGAGTACTTACGACATTTTGCATTTAATTGATCTCTCGAATGATCTACTTAAAATCGAGCAAGGCCGCTATGTTTTACAAGCCAAGACGGTCGATATGATCGCTTTGATGCAAAGGGTTTGCGAAGAAAATCAAAAATTATTTATGAGTAAGGACTTGATCATTGAAACCAAGTTTAGCGAAGAGGCGAAAGCGGGCGGCGCGCTCATTCAAGGTGAGCAATTGCTGCTGTATTCGATGCTGCACAATCTGCTCAAAAATGCGGCAGAGGCCAGCAATGCTGGCGACCGTATTTCGTGCGAGTTGCTGCTAAGCGATACGGTCGAAATCCGCCTACATAATCCGGCACGTGTTCCCGTGGCAATCGAAGCACGGTTCTTTGAAAAATTTGTCTCCCACGGCAAAGTCGGTGGCACGGGCTTAGGCACCTATTCGGCCAAACTCATCGCCGAAGCCCACAGTGGCACGGCCACCATGCAAACCTCGGACGAAACAGGCACGGTCGTCACATTAGTTTTTCCGTCCCACACCTCGGATTAAGTGTGGGATGGGAGACTATACAAAGCCCAAATTCCTGCTACTTGCATTAAAGTTCTGTAGATTCGGTAATAAGCTGAGCAATTCTGAATCAGAAATTCCCATCCATTTACCCAAAGTAGCGGCATATTGATCGACTGATGTGGTTGGTAATAGACGTCCCTGACCAACGTCGTCAGGACCATTGCTGGCGACAATCGGCGCGTTGCCGTAATAGCGTTTTCCGTTGACGGCACCGCCTAGCATGAAATGCATGCTGCCCCAGCCGTGATCACTGCCGTCATTGTTGCCACTCAAGGTGCGACCAAAATCGGAAGCGGTGAAGGTGGTGACTTGATTGGCAACCCCCAATTCTAGTGTCGCATTGTAAAAAGCCGCCATCGCGTCCGCGACAGTCTTTAGTAAAACGGGATGCTCAGTGAGTAAGCCATCGTGGTTGTCGAAGCCACCCAAGGATACAAAAAACACCTGACGCTTGGCACCCAAAGTCGGCGCAGATGCGATCATGCGTGCCACCATTTTGAGTTGGTCGCCGAGGCTGTTTTCTGTCGGAAAGACGGTCTTGATTTCCGGTCCAGAGGCGAGGGCGCTGCTGAGTATGGCGTCGGCATCAATTGAGCGCGTGGTGACGCGGGTGTATTCATTTTCAAACAAATGAGTGCGACTTTGCGTGATCAAATTACGCAAAGCTTCAGAGCAAGCGCTGGAGCCAAACAACGGTGCTTGTAAACCTGTCACCGGCACCGAACCATTGCTCGTGATTTGGTATTGCACGGCTTGTTTGCCTGCGAGATAAACGGCGTTGCCCGACACATTGACGCAAGTGAAAGTGGCGTTGCCATTACCTGCGGCAAAGAGATCGCCCATGCGTCCACCCCACCCGGAGGTCGCACCTTCGGGTGAGGAAGATTGCCATACTGATTGCTGATCGTTGTGGGAAAATAATTTGGGCGGCAAGGGCACGCTTTTGTTGCTGTACTCCAGCTTGCTGGTGGGTTGTATTAAGCTGCCGACATTGAGTAGCACACCCATTTTTCCTGCATTGAATATCGGTAGTAAGGGCGCTAATTCAGGTGCTAACGCGAACTCGCGAGCGACACCTGTACTATCGACTGGCGTGACCGTCGGCACCAATACGGACGAGCTTAAGCTTGCACGTTGATACGCTAAGCTAGGACGTAATTGTTGGTAGGCGTTGTAATTGCTGCTGTCGTAAGGCACTAGCGTATTGCCGTAGTCATTGCCGCCATACATAAAGACACAAACGATGGCTTTATAATCGCTTGCGGTGGCGGCCGCCGCTTCGGCCATTGCCGCTAGGTTGACTGCCCACGGTGTGGCGACACCTGCGACGGCGAGTGCGGAACCACGTTGTAGAAAAGCGCGACGTGATGCATTGATGTTATTCGGTTTCATTGAGCTCATTTCGTTCTCTCTTCTTCATTTATTTCAAGACGATAAATTCAGGCGCAGCCAGGACTAGCGTCAATGCCGCATAGATTCTTTGACTGCGATCACGGTCATTTTTTGACGGCATGCTGGCGATCGCATTTTTGATATTGGCGATATTGCTGCTGTCGATTTGATTCGCCGCCAGTAAGAGATTGAGCTCATCCACGAGTGTTTGAGGGTTGTCGGCAAGTGGTAGTAGTGTGCTGTAATCGGCTCTCAAGTCGCCTACGCTACGCGTCCCGTTCACGGCGCTTTGCATGAAATTAATATAGCCGACCACCGAGGATTCGCTAACGATTTGCATCTCGGGAGCGACCAAGTTGGCATTCGCGATCGCGCTATTCGGTGGCACATAGCCGGGACGGAAAAAATTGAAAACGGAAGGTGAATGGAGTGGGCTTTGTCCTAATTTGGTTCCTGCATCTGAGGTGTCGCCAATGCGCCAAGCATCGCTGGCGGAGCTGGCGTTAAAGGCGCGTGCCCAGTTCAAAAAGCGGACGACGGGTTCGCGTACTTTGCCAAACATAGGATTACCTAGATTGCTAGGATTACGCGCTTCTTCATCCAGCAGAATGGCTTTGATAACTGCTTTTAGATCACCCTTGACGCCACTATGGTTGCGACTAAACACGGCACTAACACGCGCTACATACGCCGGACTAGGATTGCTGGTGACCAGCCTTTGTATCAATTGACGCGAAATAAAGGGGGCGACATTGGGATGCGCAAAAATGATGTCCAAACTCAGACTCAAAGCGGCCTCACCACTGAGACCGGCGGGGACGGTTTTTTCCAGAAAACTAGAGGCACCTGTCTCGTGTTTGCTAGGGACTTGTTTCAGTGGACGGCGATGGTAATCGGGTGTGCTCAGGTTGCTGCTGCTTAAATCAAAATCCCAGCCAGTAAAGACGCGCGCAAGGCCTGTGATGTCGTCTAACGTGTAAGTTTCTTGGGCAACACCATCGCGCAAAATAGGCGTGCCATCGGGATTGAGTTGCAGCAAACCGATGCTGAATAATTGCATGAGTTCACGCGCATAATTTTCATCGGGTAGCGCCCCGGTGCTGGGGTTGTATTTGCTATTGCCGCGAAACGTGAGATACAAACTCATGGCGCTTGAGGTGCTGACTTTTTGTAGTAAATCGCGATAATTGCCAAAGCAGTTAGCTTCTAACAGATCAAGGTAGTTGGCAGCCGCAAAGGCTTTCCAGCCGCCACCGTTGACCAAGCCACTGATGCTGATGACTAAAATTTCTGACAAAGCGAGCGTGATTCTTTGACGCAGGCTATCCGGTGAGCTGATTAATTTGCGCCAAACGCATGCGTCGAATCCTGCTTGTGAATTGCGCAGGCTGATATCGTTCATACCTTTTGAGACTAGCCAATCCCATCGATTTAGGCTAGATGGCATCGCCATTTGTTCGTCTAGCCAAGCGCTGTAGCCTAGGTTTTGTACGTTTCGTATTAGTGCTCTGGTGGCGCCCAGACCTGCTTGCGCCAGAAATCGGGCGGCCTCGGCGTCGGTAATTGGGGCCGCTGCGCTACTAAGCACGGGCGCGCCAGCCATGCTGGAATTGCTAGTGGCATTGGTCGTCATTGCACGGTCGTTCAATGACGTATTGCCGCCGCATGCGCTGAGTAGACTCGCTACGCATAAGCTGCCCAAGCCGCTTAAACTAGTCAGTGTGTTTGTGGCGCTGTTTTGGCTAGGCTCAGCTTGGATGGGGGCGATTGTCGTTGTCATCATATTCCCTGTCTACGGTAGGTGGTTTTGGCTTGAGTGCGGCAAAAAGTCGCTATGCGTGTGTCCAGACTAATGCCGCCGACAAGCGAGAACAAGCAGGCTTTGTAAGTAAATGTGAACCTCGAAACCGCGCCGTTGAAGAGGACGTCAGGCGTAAAAAGCGCGATATGGCGGTGTTTGGTGGCGCGCTTTTGTTACATCTCTTGCGCAAACACACAATTGCAAATACCGCGGTTAATAAAAAACAATCAATAAAATGATAAATAAATCGAAACGCTGCAATGCTTTGATACAAGCTTAGGCTCAGATTGAGGTATCCTTGCCAGCTTCCATGAAAAGCAAAGCAATTTGAATTAGAACCGCATGAAGTTGTACACAGAATCACGAGAGCGCGAGCTAGAAGAGCAAGGGACTATTCAGATCCATATCCGTATCCGGCCTAAACGTCTGGCGACGATTGTTTTGGTATTGTTATTGCACGGCTTGTTACTATTTTTCTTGTTGAAAATTAGCGCAGATATTCAGAACGGTAAGCCTGTCGGCGGTCCTATGATCTTTGTCATGGACAAGATTGCGCAGCTCAAAAAAGGCGAACCTAAGCCTAAGAAGTCGGTCGCGAAAGCACCGCCCAAATCATCCAATAAAGCAGTCTCGCGTCCAGTTAATCCCAATGCCATTGTCGAACGCACAGAAGAACCAGTAAAGCCGGCCAAAGTCGAAGAGCCTTTGCCTGATATGGCTAGCATGCTTAATGCCGCTCGTGAACGCAGGCAGCAATCCGAAGCTGCCGCTGCGGCCGAAAATCAGGCGGCACAACAAGGTCAGCGCGGGCAAAGTCCACAAGAGATCGCCGAAGCCAATGTCAAACGCAGTATGCAGCGTGCTTCAGGACAGGATGGCACTAGTGGCGTATTTCAAATTATCAGCAAGAGCGTGCGCATGGGCACTTTTTCTTTCCGTGGTTGGAAGGTGAATAGCAACGGTTGGAAACAAACCATAGAAGTCGATGCTGGCTTGGGTGGCAATATTGATCTGGCGATGGTACGCAAAATGATAGAAATTATTCGCACCCATTACAAAGGCGATTTTCGGTGGGAGTCAAATCGCTTGGGACGCGTAGTGAATTTATCGGCGCGAGTGGAAGATAGCGCCGAGCTTGAAGCGTTTATGTTGGAAGAGTTTCCTGAGTTCGCCAAGCCTAAGCGTTGATGGTGACTTCTGCTAAGGCTTAGCTTGCTGTTTCGATGCTTACACGGCAAAACGTATGGTCGATTTTTCCGATTTAAAACAACGTAAAACGACCAAGGCACGCACCAAAAAAACGGCATTCAATACACCAAATATTGCACTGAAACCAAGGCTGAATGCAGTTTGCTGTGCCAGTGCTGGTTGTATAGATAAGCCTGCTGCGACTGCGTATTTGGCAATAAACATCGTCAATATTAAGAATAGCGGCAGCCAGCTTCCTGGTACGTGGAATAACTTACTTCCAGTGTCGTAATGGATGTCGCGCCCTGAGCTCATCGACAACAAAAAGGCCGTACTGAGGAACAACGCGCCTCCCCATACGCCCAGAACTGCGACTGAAAAACCGAGGCTGGTCGCCATGCTCGACAGCGAGAGCCCCAACATGGCTAATGGCAAGATGCATAGACGTTGCATCGAAATTTGGCGGTCGCGAGTTTGGCTCAACCCCAGTGCGCACAAACCCGCCAGCAGTAGCCAGACCCAAGTTGGGGTGTGTGAAACTAAGGACGACATCATATTTGCATTCATATTTTTCTCCGGTAAGCGATGGAATGACGTCACTGTGCCTGCGCCAAATGAAGGCGGCTAGGCAAATGCGACCAAGCGTCATTTTTTTGAACTTAAAGGTGCATTTTTGGCGCGAGCGGTAGGTGACGGCGATGACGATAGCGCGGACAAGCTGCGATAGATTACGCTTACCAGTCGATGCTGTAGGGCAATGTTAAAATGCCGTGTCACTTCAAATGCATGGGGATACTATTATGATCAATCTACATCTAGGAAATATCGGGCAAATTATTCAACTGGCGATTGCACCCGTGTTTTTGTTGACAGGTGTCGGTACTAATTTGACCGTCCTGACCAACCGACTTGCACGCATCATTGATCGCTCTCGCGCCTTAGAAGAAATCGTAAGTGAGCAAGGTGAAAAAAAACTAACGCCCAATATGCGTATCGAGTTGGACGAACTCTATCAACGTTCACATCTCATCAATCGCGCGATCACCTTGAGTTCCACGTGCGCCTTATTGGTCTGCTTGGTGATCGCGGCCTTGTTTCTCGGCGACGCATTAGATATTCATCTCGACAAAATTATCGCTTCTTTATTTGTGCTCGCTGTCTTGGCCTTGGTCGGTAGTTTCATCTTCTTTCTACGTGAAATTTTTGTGGCGACCAAAACCTTGCGACGTCAGCGCGAGCAGGGTGCAAAATTCTTGCCCTAATCCCACTGTCGCGTGAACGAAAAACCACGCTCAGGAACAGAACAGCAACAGAAGTCCTAGAAACTAGCGCCGAAGACTTGTGTTGCTTTTCAATTGAGGCACAATGGAACTGCTTGTCGCTTTCTTAGTGCATGGAAATTGTAGGTGGGGTGAAACCCGCGCCGACTATCTCTCAATCACCTGAGTGGCGTAATTTTCACCCGACCTATAATTTTGTCTCGAACCGTGCTTGTTTGGTCAGAACTACGTCCACCTGTTGCACGCCTTAGGTCTACGACATACCTCATTCCACCACAGGAGTTGACGATGATGACGGTGCCCATCATTATAGATTTCGAAGCGTCCGGTTTTGGACAGGGCAGTTATCCCATTGAAGTCGGTTTTTCCGGCCGTCATGGCGAGGGCTGGTGCTCCTTAATTCGCCCTGAAGAGGATTGGCATCATTGGGATAGTGAGGCGGCAAAAATTCACGGTATCCCACGCGAGGTCTTGGTGGAGCGCGGCAATACCCCCCAATTTGTTGCTGAACAATTAAATTTTTTTCTAGCTGGTCGTACCGTCTATACCGATGGTTGGGGACAAGATTATGTTTGGATGGCGCGCCTATTCGATGCCGCGCAGATTACACCCAGATTTAAACTCAATGATCTTTTTGAAATTATCGACGAAGATCAAATACCCAATTGGTATTTGGTCAAAGAACAGATTGCAAAAGAACTTTGCGTGGCGCGACATCGAGCCAGCAGTGATGCACGGGTTTTACAGCTGACCTGGTTGCGTACCTTCGACGAAGCCAGGAAACAAGCTGTATAAAAAATCAGTCTTTTTAGCCGATCTTCAGAAACAGCGCCTTACACTCCCGTATAATATCGGGATGCAAAATCTCCTACACAACCTCAATCCCGAGCAGCTCGCTGCCGTCACTTTACCTGCGCAATCTGCCTTAATTCTGGCTGGGGCAGGCTCCGGTAAAACCCGTGTCTTGACCACACGTATCGCTTGGTTAATCCAAACCGGACAGATCTCGCCAAACGGTGTATTGGCGGTGACGTTTACCAATAAATCGGCGAAAGAAATGCTGACCCGCTTGTCGGCGATGTTGCCGATCAATACGCGCGGCATGTGGATAGGCACTTTTCACGGTCTGTGTAATCGCTTATTACGCGCGCATCATCGCGATGCGGGTTTGCCACAGACTTTTCAGATTCTCGATTCGGGCGATCAGCTGTCTTTTATCAAACGGCTATTGAAAGCGAATAATATTGATGATGAAAAATTTCCGCCTAAGACCTTGATGTATTTCATCAATAGCGCTAAAGATCAGGGACTACGTGCAGCGCAGGTCGATGCTTACGATGATTTCAATCGCAAAATGGTGGCCTTGTACGATCTCTACGATTTGCAATGCCAGCGTGAAGGCGTGGTCGACTTTGCCGAACTGTTATTGCGTACCTACGAATTACTCAGTCGCAATCAACCCTTGCGCGAACATTATCAGGCGCGATTCAAGCACATCTTGGTGGACGAGTTTCAAGATACGAATGACCTGCAATACAAATGGCTCAAGCTGATGGCAGGCACGCAGGGTGCGGTATTTGCGGTGGGCGACGATGATCAAAGTATTTATGCCTTCCGAGGTGCGAATGTCGGCAACATGGCGGCGTTTGAGAAAGAATTTCGGGTCGAAAATTTGATCAAGTTGGAGCAAAATTATCGTTCGCACGGTCATATTTTGGATACGGCGAATGTGCTGATCGAACATAACAGCAAACGTCTCGGTAAAAATCTCCACACCGATGCAGGACATGGCGAACTAGTCAGGATTTTTGAAGCCAGCAGCGATATTCAAGAGGCGCAATGGATCACCGAAGAAGCCAAGAATTTAATTCGTGATGGTGTCGAGCGCAGTCAAATTGCGATTTTGTACCGCTCCAATGCGCAATCCCGCGTGATCGAGCATGCCTTGTTTTCTGCGAATGTGCCGTATCGTGTGTACGGTGGTCAGCGTTATTTTGACCGTGCCGAAGTCAAGCATGCGATTGCGTATTTGCAGTTGATGGACAACCCGCACAATGATTCCGCGTTTATGCGCGTGGTGAATTTTCCGACGCGTGGCATCGGTGCGAGATCGATAGAGCAGCTGCAAGATGCGGCAAAACAATACAATATTTCCCTGTATGCAGCTGTACCTTATGTGGCTGGCAAAGCGGGTTCTTCGCTAGGTGGTTTTGTCAAATTAATCGAAGGCGCGCGTTTTGAAACACAAAATTTATCTTTGCCAGAAATGGTGCAAGTCGTGCTCGACCTGAGCACTTTGCTAATCCACTATCAAAGCGAAAAAGAAGGTGCAGATCGCATAGAAAACTTGGAGCAGTTGGTCAATGCCGCGACTTTGTTTGTCTCCGAAGAAGGCTTCGGACACGATGCGCCGGCTTTGGTCGGACCTACTTCTCGTCCTGCGAGTAACTTGATCGCGAATGCCGATGGGGTAGAGATTATTGATGCTGATGCCGCCTTGCCTACCGTGATGTCGCCGTTGTCTGCTTTCTTGTCGCATGCGTCTTTGGAGGCCGGCGATAATCAAGCCCAGGTAGGGCAAGACGCGCTGCAATTAATGACAGTGCACGCTGCTAAAGGTTTGGAATTTGATGCGGTGTTTATCGGCGGTTTGGAAGAGGGATTATTCCCGCACGAAAATAGCAGCCAGGAAGAGTCTGGCGTAGAAGAAGAACGTCGTTTGATGTATGTGGCGATCACGCGTGCCCGTCAGCGTTTGTATATGACTTTTTCGCAAACGCGCATGCTACATGGTCAAACACGTTACAACATGCGTTCGCGCTTCTTCGATGAAATGCCGGAAGCCTCGCTGAAATGGTTATCACCTAAAATTCAAGCAACTTGGTTTGCAAGGCCGAAATCGGCATGGGACGATACGCCCGAATCCGGTGCGAATGCCATCGCACAAAGCTTTAGTCAAAAAGCCGTCAGCAGCGGCTGGCGCATCGGCGAAAATGTCGCCCACGCCAAGTTTGGGGAGGGCGTGATTGTTAATATTGAAGGCAGCGGAACAAATGCCCGCGCCCACATTAATTTCGGCAAATTTGGTATGAAACTACTTGATCTAAGTGTCGCCAAATTGGACCGAATTTAAGATTTCAAATGTGGTACGCGGTCGTGGTCATCACTTTGGCCATGCCGCGCATTAGTGCCTTGACTGGCGCGGGTAAGTCGCTCGCGCCTAGATTGTGCGCTGCGGCACCATGCTCGATTTCATCAAGCCGCATTTGTTCCACAATCGCGCGTGATTTTTCATCCGTTAAAGGCAGTGCTTGCAAGTGACTAGCAAGGTGAGCTTCGACTTGTTTTTCGGTTTCGACCACGAAGCCCAAACTAATCGCGTCACCACAACGACCCGCCACCAGCCCACAGGCGTAGGCACCGACATACCACAGTGGATTGAGGAGGCTGGTGTGAGAGTTGAGCTGTTGTAAGCGCTCCGCCGTCCACGCTAAGTGGTCTTCTTCCTCTATGCTGGAGTGCGCAAATTGTTGGCGTACCTGCGGCGATTTTGAAAACACCGCTTGCGAATCATAAAGGGCTTGCGCACAGACTTCGCCCACGTGATTGACGCGCATTAATCCAGCGCTATGTTTTTGTTCTGCCTCTGATAATGGCTTGTCCACGTGGTCGTTCGCCGGATTGCGACGAGAGGCTTTCGCCTGGCCTGAAACGACCCGCAAAGCGCGGTCGAAATTCATCAAAAAGTGATCGAAATTTGTACTGATCATTGTGGTGCAAATAAGTAGGTGAAAAAAACGTATTGTAAGCCGCTAGGCAGTATATACCTTGATTATGGGCAAATTTTGTTAACAGAAAAATTGATCTGCTTGCTACTTTTTTGTGTTTAATTTAGGCTTTGTTGTTGCAATGCCACATAAAGCGGAAATATGTCTTATAATAGCGTGATTCAATTTGCCCAAAAGAGTGTTATTTGTTCCAATGCCACTTGATATTAGAGGCAAAAAGCAACCACGCGTAAGCTTCCGCGGGGCAGCACCAAGAGACAAAATTTATGACAGATAATTAATTCATAATACTGTCGTCAAAAGAAATTTATTAACCTTTGGAGAATTTTTCGATGAAAAAATCACTTATCGCTTTCGCCGTATTAGGTGCATTCGCATCTGTCGCATCTGCACAATCTTCTGTTGTTTTGTACGGTGTAGTTGATCTCAACACGACCTACCTGTCAAATCAAACGACAACAGGCGGCAAAAAAATGTCTATGGAATCAAGTGGCTTGAGTTCTTCACGTTGGGGCTTCAAAGGTTCTGAAGACTTGGGTAACGGCTTGAAAGCAAACTTCCAATTGGAAAGCTCTTTGAACGCTGACACAGGTACAGCAGGTTCATTGTTTGACCGTAACGCCACAGTGGGTGTTTCTGGCTCATTCGGTACAGTTAATGCTGGTCGTCAAACTAACTTGGCTTATGACACATTGGTCCAAGTTGATCCAGTCGGCACAGCACACGTTGGTACAAATCCAAACATCGTTTTCGGTGCATTGAACAACACAGGTTTGTACGGCACATTCGGTACTAGCGTTGGTGCTTCATCTGCAACACGTCAAAACAATTCCATCAAATACGCAGCTCCAAGCGTATTGGGCGGCATCGTTTTTAGCGGTATGTACGGTTTCGGCGAAAAAGCTGGCGATACACAAGCTAGCAGCTACATGGGTACATCAGCCACTTTCTCACAAGGTGATTTGACTGCAGTATTCTCTTACTCACAATTGCGTGACGCGACAAGCAACGTGACTTTGCGCGCTTACACAGGTGGTGCTAAGTTTGTTGTGAATAAAGATGTTGCTTTGAAAGTAACTTATGCTAACAACGAAGTGAACACAACGGGTCGTGATATCAGTGTTTTCGGCGTAGGTGCTGATTTTGCTGTTGCTCCACAAACTACCTTGACAACGGGTTACTACAATACACGTCGCTCTGGCGATGTAAAAGGTAAAGTAGATACTTTCTTGGTATTGGGTAAATATGCATTCAGCAAACGTACTGCTGCTTACGCATCTTTCACTTATGCAAAAGCGGGTTCTGCATTGACTAAAGATACCGATATCGCCTTGATCGTTGGCGCAAACAACCGTTCTGGTGTACGCACTTCTTTCGGTGTTAACCACGCATTCTAATCGCGGCTGGTTGAGCTCGATAATGTAGACGTCTTGACGATGTCGCAAAAAAAACTGCCTTCGGGCAGTTTTTTTTTGAACTAAATTCTGACTCTATTGCCCAAAGCGCGCAGTGAGTCACATAGCGTCACAATCCCATGCCTTCTTTTTGGCGGTAGCTGCGCTTAGTGCAGCACTCTTTCCGCTTACTTTACAACAGTGAATTACACGCATTATGAAAAAAATCTTGTTTGCCTTGGGCTTGCTGGCCTTGATGACAATAAGCCCGGCACAAGCCCAATTTAAGGCCTTGCGCTTGAGTCCAGCGTCAGGCTTACACCCAGTTAAATTGGATGGCAAATTGGATGAAGCATTGTGGCAAGAAACGGAAGTGTTTGATCGATTTTATCAAACGCAGCCTTTCGATAAAACCTTGGCCCATGAGCGTACTGAGGTACGGGTCTTGTATGACAGTCGATTTCTATATGTGGGGATTAAGGGGTTTGATGCGGATCCTAGTCAAATCCGCGACTCATTTTCGCGTCGTGACAAGATTAGTATTGATCAGGATTTTTTCGGCTTATTCATTGATCCTAGTGGCGGCCATAAAGCGGCACAAGTATTTTATGTGAATGCCCGTGGTACTGTCATGGATGGCATTTATAGTGATACCAGCGGGGATGATACGGCGCCTGATTATGAGTTTTCTGTGGCGACAGCACGCCTCGAGGGCGGCTGGAGTGCCGAGTACCAAATTCCCTTCTCGTCAATTGCTTACGATAAAGGTGCCAGCACGCCTTGGAGCATGTTGGTCATGCGCAATATGACGCGTGATCAGCGCTATCGTATGTATAGTGGGGAAGTAACGCGTGCGACCAGTTGTAATTTGTGTTTTTCTGATGCGATAGTCGGTATGCAAGAACTACCTTCTGGGGTGAATTGGCACGCCACCCCGCAATGGGTGGCGCGTCGTAGTCGCGATGAGCAAGTCGGTAGTCCGGTGAAGTCAGCGCGCGCTAGCGACCTCAGTTTAGATTTGAAATATCGACCGAACTCGGCGACGACGATCGATGCCACGATTAATCCTGATTTCTCCCAAATCGAATTAGACTCGCCCCAATTGTCCGGGAATACCCGTTTCAGTATTTCTGTCCAAGAAAAGCGGCCTTTCTTTCTCGAAGGCGCGGATATTTTTCGGACGCCCTACAATGCTATCAGTACGCGCAGTATCGCCGATCCTAGTGTCGGTTTGCGCTACACTCAAAGGGATGCTGACAAGGATTTTAGTATCGTGAGTGCGCGCGACGCCGCTGGTGGTTTGGTGTTGGTGCCACATGCTTATTACACCGCTTATGCGAATAGTCCCGTCGCTTCCATGGCCAGTGATGCACGTGCCAATTTTAGGATAGGCGCACTGTCGATAGGCGCGATTGCAACCGATAGAAGCTACGCCGACAATCGCGGCTATAACCGTGTTGCAGGCCCCGATTTTGTGTGGCAAGTGGATCATAATCAGTTGATGCGAGGACAGTTACTGATGAGTTCGACCAGTGCGCAAGTGGACGCCAGTGGCAATGTGGTTCGTGGTGCGACTAGCAATGGACATGCCGCCTATTTTGATTGGTCTCGTGGTAACGATCAGTGGGGGATGTCGGCCAGTGTGCGCGATATCAGCAAAGACTTCCGAGCTGATAATGGATTTTTCTCGCAAGTCGGATTTCGTAGTATTAATTCTGATCTCACCAAAAAATTTGGACGCTTAGGTGTACTCAATGAGTTTAATGTCTATGTGTCAGGCGAGTATAAATTAGATAGCGATGGCAAGCTCATGTCGAAAAATATTACGCCGGGCGTGCGCGTCGCGGGACCATTTGACAGCTCTGCCTATGTGAATATCAGCCCAGTGGTGAAAAATCGGGTGAACCAAGACGGCACGGTGTTTTCCTTGGCGCGGATCGCGACGGGGCTGGCTGCCAGTCCAGGCAAAGCGATAGCGCGGGTGGCGCTTGATATGACATTGGGGGATGTGATTGATATTGTGGCGAATCGTCTTGGACACGGTGGTTCATACACGATGAGTGCTAAGTTACGTCCTATGGATCGCTGGGAATTTGAGCCCAGCTACGCCACCAGTTGGATTAGTGATCGTGGTGAACTCGCCTATAGAGAAAGCGCCTTGCAGATTAATAGCATTGTGCATCTCACGGCCAAAGATACGTTGCGCGTGATCGTGCAAGATGCGCGCACCACACGCAATCCAACAATGTATGCGATAGCGGTCGCGCCCGAGAGCAGTCGTAGCGTGAATTCCCTGGTGTATACCCATAGAGCCGGAGTCGGCACCGCGACCTATTTGGGCTGGACGATGACCAAGTCGGACACTCCCGGTTTCGTTGTTAGACGAAAGCAAGCGGAACTGTTTGCAAAATTATCATGGCAGATTTAGGCCTATGGTGTAACGGAGGGCGAAGCAAAGTGTGCGCGCACCTGATTTTTTTAGGTTTTCTCATTTGACGGGGGCCTTAGACTTCGCTATCCTTCGCACATTGCGCCGATTTGAAATCAGCTTGCGGGCGCAGTTTGAGTATCTGAAAAGATATTTGAGCAAATAAATACGGCTAAAGCGAGCTTGAATGCCGCAGTACCTCACACCTCATTCAGCCCCTCTTTTAGCCCCTTTTTAAATTTGTATTTTAAAAATGAGACCTTCATCGTCTCAAGGGAAAGATCTATGTCATCCGTTGGAATCGTCACGCCACAAGCGTATCGCTTCAGTGATCCTTTGCCATTACAAAGCGGCGCCAGTATCGCCGACTATACTTTGATGGTGGAAACTTACGGCACTTTGAACGCCGATAAATCGAATGCCGTCCTAGTCTGCCATGCCTTAAATGCCTCGCATCACGTGGCTGGCTACTATGCCGATCAGCCAAAAAATATCGGTTGGTGGGACAACATGGTCGGGCCGGGCAAGCCGCTTGATACGAATAAATTCTTTGTGATTGGCATTAACAACTTGGGCTCGTGTTTTGGTTCCACAGGCCCCATGCACGTCAATCCTGCCACGGGTAAGCAATATGGGGCTGATTTCCCCGTCGTGACGGTGGAAGACTGGGTACGCGCACAAGCCCGTGTCGCCGATCAATTAGGGATCACGCAATTTGCCGCCGTGATGGGCGGCTCGCTGGGCGGTATGCAGGCTTTAGCATGGAGTATTTTATTTCCTGAGCGCTTACGTCATTGTGTGGTGATTGCTTCGACGCCGAAACTTTCAACCCAAAATATTGCCTTTAATGATGTCGCGCGGCAGGCGATTTTGACCGATCCAGATTTTCATGGTGGCGATTTTTATGCGCATAAAGTGGTGCCACGCAATGGCCTGCGTGTCGCCCGCATGATCGGCCACATTACCTATCTGTCGAATGATGATATGGCTGAAAAATTTGGTCGAGAACTAAAAACCGCCGACTATCAATTCGGTTATGGTGTCGAGTTTGAAATTGAATCCTATCTGCGTTACCAAGGCGATAAATTCTCCGATTACTTCGACGCAAATACTTATTTGCTGATCACCAAAGCACTCGATTACTTTGATCCTGCGCGTGAACATGGTGGCGATTTAAGCCAAGCCTTAGCCGGTACAAAAGCACAATTCTTACTCGCCTCATTCACGACAGACTGGCGTTTTTCGCCAGAGCGCAGCCGTGAAATCGTGAAAGCGCTGGTCGACAATAAACGTACGGTCAGCTATGCAGAAATTGACGCGCCCCACGGGCACGATGCTTTCCTTTTGGATGACGCACGTTACCTCAATTTTGTGGCCGCTTACTACCAACGTATCGCGCAGGAGTTCGCATGAATGTTCAAGAATTAAAACTACATCGTCCCGATCTCGCTTTCATCGCAGATTGGATTCAAGCGGGCTCCCATGTATTGGACGTAGGCTGTGGCGATGGCGTGATGCTCGACTATTTGCGTACCGATAAGCAATGCACCGGTTATGGCATAGAAATCGCCGACGACAAAGTCTTAGCTTGCGCCAAACGTGGCATCAACGTGATTCAACAAGATATGGAAAACGGTCTCAGTATGTTTGGCGAACATGCGTTTGATACGGTTTTGTGTTTGTCGTCCCTGCAAATGATGAAGCATGTCGAGCCGCTCTTACGCGACATCGCCCGCGTCGGCAGCGAGGCCATTGTTTCATTTCCCAATTTCGGTTACTGGCCACATCGCACCGCTTTATTGCGCGGCAAAATGCCAGTGTCTAAGTCCTTGCCATTTGAATGGTACGACACGCCCAACGTGCGCTGTGCCACGATTTATGATTTCGCTGATCTGGCGGATGATGTGGGTTTGCAAGTGATGGAATGCGTCGCGTTGCATGAGGGCAAACAGATACACTGGCTACCGAATTTGCGTGGTAGTCTTGCGGTTTTCCGTCTCAAGAAGAGAACTTAAACGATGAGCGATCAGAAGCAAACGGCATTGGCCGTAAATCGGTGGCAGACTTATTTTAATCAACGCATGTTGATCTTGGTCTTTCTGGGATTTAGTTCAGGCTTGCCCCTGTTTATTCTGATCAATCTGGTACAGGCGTGGTTAGCGAAGTCGGGTATTGATATCAAGAAGCTGGGTTTGTTCACCTTGGTGATGTTTCCGTATCCGTGGAAATTCATCTGGTCGCCTTTGATGGATCGATTTAGTTTTGGTTCGCTCGGACGGCGGCGCGGTTGGATGGCATTTACTCAAGTCGCCTTATTTTTTTGCGTAGGCGCGATGGGCATGCTTGATCCGATTGCCCAGTTTTCTTGGGTGATTCCCTTAGCGATTGCGGTGGCGTTTTTTTCCGCTAGTCAGGACATCGTGATTGATGCCTTTAGTCGTGAAATTCTGGATGACAACGAGCAGGGCTTGGGCGCTGCCGTGAAAGTGAATGCGTATAAAGTAGCGGGCTTGGTACCAGGTGCATTGTCCTTGATTTTGGCGGACATGATTTCTTGGGCTTGGGTGTTCTGGATCACCGCCGCTTTTATGTTGCCCGGTCTATTTTGTACCTTGTTGGTGCAAGAACCCAAAAGTTATGGCGTACCGCCGAAGAATTTGAAAGAAGCTGTGGTGTTGCCTTTCCGTGAATTTGTCACGCGCTCGGGTTGGTTAAATGCCTTTTGGATTTTGGCTTTTATCTTTTTGTATCGCATCGGCGATACCATGGCGGCGACCTTGGCCACCAAGTTTTTTCTGGATTTGGGATTCCAACTTTCGCAGATCGGTACCATCGCTAAATTGACTTTGTTCTGGGGCAGTATCGCGGGCGGTGTGGTGGGTGGCGTTTGGATGATCAAGCTGGGAATTAATCGCGCACTGTGGATATTTGGTGTGCCGCAAGCATTGAGTATTTTGGGTTTTGCATTGTTGGCGAAACTGGGGCCCGATCCCATCATGCTGGGCGCGGTTCTTGCCACCGAAGCTTTTGGTGTTGGTCTGGGGACGGCGGCTTTTGTCGCCTATATCGCGCGCGCGACTGATCCCCGCTATACCGCTACGCAGTTCGCACTATTTACCAGTCTAGCCGCCGTTCCGCGCACCTTTACCACGGCGCTCATCGGGTTTATTGTTGCTAGCACCGGATGGTTTAATTTCTTTTTGATTTGTTTTGCTTTGGCGATTCCGGGCATGTTGTTACTGTTTAAAGTCGCACCTTGGAATGGCGATCAGCCTAAATCGACTGATGCAGTACATTCTGCAAATTAATTGTGTCAAAAAGAGCTGGTTAGCAATCTTTTGCAATTGAAAAATGCCAGTTCTGCTACTATTCTGCGCATGAAAACGGAGATCAAACTCATGCTGAAAAAAACTTTGATGGCGATGTCGCTGGCAAGCGCTTGTACCTTACCCGCCGCCGTTCTGGCACAAGACCACGAACCGCAAGACGGCGTTAAAGTCGGCAAGATGTCAATGATGCGCAAACTCGGCAATCTTGGTGGTGCCTTAGACGAACAGGCGGCCGCACAATACGTGCAAACCATGAAAGACGCGGAGCAAAAGCGTGCCTTAGCGCCCGACAATCACCCACAAGTCATTCGTTTGCGGGCGATTGCAAAGAAGCTGATTCCTTTTGCGCTGCCTTGGAATGATCGTGCTGCAGAATGGAAGTGGGAAGTCAATTTGCTAGGCTCCACGCAAATTAATGCCTACTGCATGCCTGGCGGTAAGATCGCTTTTTATACGGGCATACTTGATACCTTGAAGCTGACTGATGATGAAGTGGCGATCGTGATGGGTCATGAAATTGCCCATGCTTTGCGTGAACATGGCGCGGCGCGTGCAGGGAAATCTATTTTGAGTAACTTAGCCGTGAAAGGCGCGGCGCTTTTCGCTGAGTCTAAAGGCTACAACGGTCAGGCTGTCGCAGGGATAGGTGGTGCTGGGGCCAATTTTGTCATGTTGAAATTTTCCCGCGATGACGAAACCGAAGCCGATATCGTCGGCCTCGATATCGCAGCCCGCGCTGGCTACGATCCTCGTGCTGGCGTCGTACTTTGGCAAAAAATGGGTATCGTGAATAAAAAGGCGCCGCCTAAATGGCTATCAACCCATCCGGCCGGCACCGACAGGATTAATGAAATCCGCAAACATTTCCCCGAAGTGATGCCGCTTTACGCAAAAGCGATGAACACTTCAATTGAGGGTTTGCCGCCTTACCGTAGTAATGTGAAGTCCATCCCTGATGTGAAAAATTGATGTCGATTGAGGTTCTTGAAAAGTAAAAAAGCCGCTCGGTAATAATCGCAAGCGGCTTTTTTTTCGAATCAAACAAACTACACTCAATAAGTAATGATTAGTGGCGAGTGATCACTAAATCGTTCATCCTTATAAATCGCCGCAGTCTTCGCTTTGGCCGCGATGCCCGGCGTCGCGACGTGATAATCAATCCGCCAACCCACATTATTCGCCCAAGCCTGTCCGCGATTACTCCACCACGTATACGCTTCACCCGTGGTGTCGGGATGGAGGCGGCGATACACGTCGACCCAGCCCATTTCTTCAAATAAATGCGTCATCCATGCGCGTTCTTCGGGTAAAAATCCAGAATTTTTTTGATTGCTTTTCCAATTTTTTAAGTCGATTTCTTTGTGCGCGATATTCCAGTCGCCACAGATCACCAATTCTCTACCCGCATCGATCAGGCTTTTCACATGCGGTGCGAATTCGTCCATGAAACGAAATTTTGCTTCCTGCCGTTCGGGTGAGGAGGAGCCTGACGGGCAATACACAGAAATGATGGATAGATCGCCAAAGTCGCAACGTACGTAACGACCTTCCGCATCGAATTCTGCGCTGCCAAAACCGATGTGAACCGCATCCGGTTTTTGTTTGCTGTACACTCCGGCACCGGAATAGCCTTTTTTTTCAGCGTAGTGAAAATGTCCGTGATAGCCATGTGGTTGCAAAAAATCTTCCG
>CAYXJI010000019.1:0-10611 GCA_964465175.1 uncultured Burkholderiaceae bacterium
ATCTGCGCGTTGGAGCTAACTCGCATAGGTGAGGCGGATCTATTAGTTTCCATGCTAGAAAAATTTTACAATAGCCGTCCAATTGCAAAAGAACACTCAGAGTCAATTGCCTTTTCGAGAAACGTAGGAATGACAAAAAAAATTGCCAGCTTATTGGGCAAAGAACCAACATTTTTCATCTCCATTGGAGCTCTACATTTAGGCGGCAAACGTGGTGTCCTACAGGGGCTGCGTGATCTAGGCTATACCGTCGAAAAAGTCACTGAATAATTTAAGAAAAATCCATGCGTTTTCAAACTCAATCCGAGTCCACAGAATGTGGACTCGCCTGTATTGCCATTGCCTTAGAAAAATTAGGCGCACCTGTTGATTTATCGGAACTAAGGCGCAAACATGTGATTTCGGCGCGTGGCTCGACGGTCAAAGAATTGGTGGATATCGCCGCTTCTTTAGGATTGGTTGGACGCGCCGTACGATGTGAACTGCACGAATTGGTTGACCTTAAATGCCCGGCGATTTTGCACTGGGGATTAAACCATTTTGTTGTCCTAGAAAAAGTCAAAGGTCAAAAATTCACTATCAACGATCCCGCCATTGGACTTAGTCAATTGAATCTCAACAAGGTCTCCGAACAGTTCACGGGTGTAGCGCTAGAACTATCCCCGGCGCCAGAATTTAAGAAACGTAAATCCAAAAGCCCACTAAGTCTTTGGTCGTGGTTTCGCACTACCCCCAATATCGTCGGTAGCTTAGTACAAATTTTATTGTTATCTGTATTAATGCAAGCGTATGTGGTTGCTGGTCCTTTTTACATGCAGCTCTCCATTGATCAAGCAGCGTTAAAGGGGGATCGTGAATTACTACTTTCCTTAGCGATTGGTTTCGGTTTATTCGCATTATTCAACATTGGGGCTAGCGCAATGCGTGGATTGGTGACGTTAAAATTGACCGCACTCTTGAATTGGGATATGACGCTAAGGCTGTTTAGACATTTAGTAAGACTGCCTTTGCCTTGGTTTCAAAGACGTAAATTAGCCGATGTTTTGTCTAGATTTGATTCAATTACACCGGTACGAAATCTAATTTCTGGCGGCTTGGTCGCAACTTTGGTCGACGGGACTTTGGCACTCGTTACTATGATCATGATGTTGATTTTTGCACCTAAATTAGCTTTGGTGGTACTCATAGGCTTTGTCTTATATGTAGCAATACGTTTAGCAATGCTTCCCATCTCCATCAAACTGGGTATGGAATCGCTCACAGCACACATCGCTGAAAATGGTAAACGTATTGAGACCATACGCGCTATACAAACAATCAAGGTAATGGGTGCAGAGAATGCACGAGAAAGCGATTGGGCAAATAAGTTTGCAAATACTATTAAGCGCGATTTCACACTAGGCAAGGCTGACTTGGTGGTCACCTCTAGCCACGGCTTGGTCGACGCGATGGTCAATTTAGTCTTAATATTTTTGGGCGCTACCGCTGTCATAGAAGGGAGTATGACGGTGGGTGTCTTGTATGCATTTATGGCCTATTCAAATCAATTCTCAACTAGGGCAAGTGCCATGTTTGATCAGGTAATGAATTGGCGCTTAACCGATATGTACTCATATCGGTTGGCAGACATTGTGCTTACCTCCAAAGAAACGGGCATTGATGACTTAAACACAGCCCAACACAAAATTTCGGGTGCATTGCGCTTTATGGATTTAAGCTTCACTTATGCACCCCAGGAACCGTATGTATTTCGAAATCTATCATTTTCCGTAGAGCCCGGCGAGTATGTCGCAATTATCGGACCTTCTGGCTCTGGCAAATCGACCTTGCTTAAAGTTCTTTGTGGGCTGTATCCGGCATCAAGTGGTGAAGTACGTCTTGATGACCGGAGTCTCGCGTCATGGGGGCCAAAAGCGGTGAGGGGCGCCTTAGGGGTGGTATTGCAAGACGATGAATTATTGAGTGGTTCTATTGCAGAAAACGTCGCTTTTTTTGATGAGGAAATCGATATGGAATGGGTCTGGACTTGTCTTCGCTCAGCTTCTTTGGAGGAAGATGTATTGAATATGCCTATGCGTGCAGAGACTTATTTGGGCGATATGGGCTCGACATTGTCCGGTGGTCAAAAACAACGCTTATTGCTCGCACGCGCACTTTATCGTAGACCAAGTATTTTGATATTAGATGAAGCAACTTCCCACTTAGATATGGAGAAGGAGTCTCAAATCAACCAAGCATTAAAAGCATTGGCGATCACTCGCATTATCGTCGCTCATAGACAAGAAACAATCGCATCAGCAGACAGAGTAATTTATCTGGATCAAGGAAAAGTTATGTTTGATCACCGACTAAAAAAGGAGGTGAGCGAAAAATTAGCCTCTGAATCACCTATTTCATAGAAGCATTTCCTTATTTTACAAATCAAATTTCAAAATCATATTCCTTAGGAAAATTAAATGGCAATAAGCACTTTCAGTAAAAGCAGTTTTGTAGCAGCATCTTTTTTGTTCGCAATGTTAAGTGGGTGCGGGGGTGGAAGCGACAGTGGCTCAGCTGCACCTGCGATTCAGACGCAGCCGTCCCCTTACGAGATCGTGAGTAAAGATAGCAAAGGCTTTGCGGTTGGCTCTACAGTTAGCACCAACGTCGTCTATATTATGTTCGACCCACAATGTCCACATTGCGCAAGCCTATGGCAAGCTTCTTTGCCGTTGCAAAACAAAGTGAAGTTTGTATGGATACCGGTCGCATTCCTAAATACAAAAAGTAAACCACAAGGTGCTGCCATCTTGGGTGCGACAAATCCCTTGATAGCAATGACTCAACATGAAGATTCATATCAAGCTGGCACTGGTGGCATTGCATTGCCACCTAGTATCTCAAATGAGCTTGACACAGCCATCACGAAAAATACTGATTTGATGAAAACCGTTGGTACCAGCTCTGTACCTTATATAATCGCAAAGCATGCCAAAACAGGTGCTGTACTAACACAGACTGGTAGCTTAAGCACAGCGGCTCTTACCGATTTTTTGGGGCTTAATTAATATTTAAGTTAGGCACTAGCCGCATTAATGTCGCGGTTAGTGCCTAACTTAATTTTGGTATAGTTTCCCGAGCGCGCAAAGTGATAGGTGTTTACGCGATACTTTTTATCGCTATCAAGGGCTGGCGAATGAAGGTGGCGTTGAGGCACTGAATGATAAAAATCGACGGTCTCGGAATCTTAAAAATCGTGTTGCCCCCACCATTGAAGACGCCGTTAAAACCTATGCGATTGACTATCCTGCGCACGGGCAGCACAGGACGAGCGACGAATTGAGAAACCTTGGCACCTTCGTTTCTGGCAGTGGTGTACGGTCAATCTAGCTGCGGCACGATCTGGAAAATTTCATGAAACGACTCAAGGCACTGGAAGCGAAAATGGCAAGTGAAGGCATCCTCTTAAACGATGCGCAGGTTTACGAACGATTCCATAGAACTATTTTTCAGGAACTCTCTTACTTCTATTATTCGCTTCGCATTCGACTCAATACAAGACTCACTTCCAATCCCCACGCAATTCCTTCACTTGCTGCTGCAAGCCTTCCGGAGAAACTTCATTGGGATTTTGCGGCGCACCCACAACCAATTCCAAGCGCGAAAATGGTCCGCGGCGGAATGAACGATGAAATGGATTGCCCTTGTCGCGCGAGAGCAAACTGCCCCAGAGGCCACGCAATGCCATGGGAATGACAGGTACGGGACTGCGTTCGATAATTTTCATCACGCCGCCTTTGAATTCATTAATCTCACCATCGCGCGTGAGTTTACCTTCGGGGAAAATGCAGACCAAATCTCCTTCGTGCAAAGCTTGGGCGATGTCGATAAACGATTTTTCCATCAACCAAGGATTTTCTTTGGCGGGCGCAATAGGAATCGCTTTCGCCGTGCGGAACACCCAAGACAAAAAGGGGATTTTAAAAATGCTGTGATCCATAACGAAGCGAATGGGACGCGGGCTATACGCCATAATCACTATCGCATCCATGTAGCTGACATGGTTGCAGACCAAAACGGCTGGGCCGACTTCGGGAATTTTATCGACATTCACGCCACGTACACGATGCACAGTATGGATCAAAATCCAAGCCACGAAACGCATCAAAAACTCAGGCACCACACTGAAAATATACATTGCCACTAAGGCATTCAAGATCGCGGTTGCCATAAAAATTTGAGGAATCGACAATCCTTGTTTCAGCATTAGCATGGCCAACAAAGCCGCGACCACCATGAAAAAAGCATTCATGATATTCATCCCAGCAATCGTGCGCGACAGATGTTTAGGGTCACAACGGGTTTGGATCAAGGCGAACAAAGGTACGATGTACAGACCGCCGAATAGGCCTATCATAAAAATATCGAACAGAATTTTGTAGCTACCGATTTGGTCGATAAAGCTCATTGCCGTGACTGTTGCTGTATTGGTGTACATTAAACTGGAGAGGTACAAATCAAAGCCAAAAATCGACAAACCGATTGCGCCGAAGGGAACCAAGCCAATTTCAACTTTATGTCCCGACAAGCGTTCGCATAACAAAGAACCTGCGCCTATACCAAACGAAAATAGCGTCAACAACAAAACGAAAACGCTATGGTCGCCATGCAGATAGTCTTTTGCATAGAGCGGGAATTGGGCGAGCAAAATCGCACCATAAAACCAGAACCAAGAATTGGCTAGTAAGGACAAGAAAACGGGACGATTTTTCTTGCTGAAACTGAGATTGCGCACGGTCTCCGTAGCGGGATTCCAGTTGACTTTCAAATCTGGTACAGGCGCTGGCGAAACAGGGATGCGTAAGCTAAACAACCAACCTAAGACTGCAATCAAAATACATCCGCCAGCAACTAACTCAACGCCCCAAGGCTTATGCACGACCAACATCGCACCTAAAATTTCGCCTAATAGAATACCCACAAAAGTACCCATTTCGATCACGCCATTACCGCCGATTAATTCATCAGCATGCAGATGTTGCGGCAGATAGGCGTATTTGACAGGACCGAACAAGGTGGAATGAATCCCCATGCCGGCAACAGCAGCGACCAAAATCCAAATATTTTGTGACATCCAGCCATAGGCAGCGATCACCATGATGCCAATTTCAAGTAATTTAACGTAGCGTGCTACTTTGCCTTTTTCAAATTTATCGGCAAGCTGACCTGAGGTGGCGGAAAACAAAACGAAAGGCAATATGAATAATCCAGGTATCAAATTATTCAGCAAGCCCACATCCATCGTCGTCCAAGTCAAAGCGTCATACGTCAAGACCGTCAACAAAGCCGTCTTGAATACATTGTCGTTAAATGCGCCAAAAAATTGTGTCCAAAAAAACGGTGCGAAACGGCGTTCTTTTAATAGGGTGAACTGGCTATGTTGGCTCATGTTAGGGGATGTTCGCGCGAGCGACAATTAACAAAAAAGCCAATTCTAAAGGAATTGGCTTTGTAATTGGCTTATTTTTTAACGAGGCTATATTCAACAACAAATTAAACACACCTCGGCAACTATTCACAGCGATTTGTTCATGTGAATATGCTCAATTCCTGCTTCGATAAAGAGTTCACCTTCACGATCGAAGCCTTCTCTTTGATAGAACGATACGGCAGAAATTTGTGCATTGAGTTGTACGGCTTGCATACCCCGAATTTTAGCCTGTGCCATTAATTGGCGCAGTATCTCGGCACCGACACCACAATTGCGCGCCGTGTTTAACACCGCCATACGACCTATGTGTCCGTCTGGCAGCAAACGCCCTGTGCCTATTGCTTTGCCTTGATCGTCGTAAGCGACGGCATGCAGACATTGCGCATCCATCACATCCCACTCTAGCTCTGCCGGAATTTTTTGTTCTTCAACGAAAACCGCCGTGCGCACGGCTTGTGCATCGGCTTGTAGTTCCGACCATTCACCGAGTTTTATTTGTATATCCGTGTTCATCGTTTTCTTTCGCTATCGTTCAATCACTATTCAGGGATGAGTCGCACTAATTGCTTGCCTAGATTTTTACCTTTCAACAAACCGATAAAGGCTTGTGGTGCTGCGGCTAAATTAGGTGCAATACTTTCTCTAAATTTCAACTTACTTTGTCCAACGAGAGCACCCAACTCTTTCAAGCCCTGCGGCCACAAATCCAAATGTTCTGAAATGATAAAGCCGCGTAAAGTCACTCGCATACTCAGCAATATCCGCGCATTGTGTATCGCCATATCACCACCATCATAGCCGGCGATCATCCCGCACAGAGCGATTCTTGCAAATGGATTGACCCGCAATAAGCAGGCATCAAAACTAGCACCGCCCACATTCTCAAAAATGGCGTCAATGCCGTTCGGTGTTGCGGTGGCAAGCTGCTCTGCCAAGCTACCGGCTTTGTAATCAATACAAGCATCAAAGCCCAATTCATCAACAACGTAAGCACACTTTTCAGCGCCGCCAGCAATCCCCACAGCACGACAGCCGCGCAATTTGGCAAGCTGACCAACGACGCTACCCACCGCGCCGCTGGCGGCCGATACGACGATGGTTTCGCCCGCTTTGGCTTGCATGATTTGCGTGAAACCATACCATGCGGTCATGCCTGGCATGCCGACTGCGCCAAGATAGGCAGACAAAGGAATATGGGTGATATCAAGTTTGCGCAACATGTTGCCATCGGACACACCCATCTCCGCCCAGCCCATCATACCGATGACCTTGTCACCAATTTGAAATTGTGGATTTTGGCTAGCGATGATTTCACCCACTGTGCCACCGATCATGGTTTCATTCAAGGCTTGCGGTGCGGCGTAGTTTTTCACATCATCCATACGCACGCGCATGTACGGATCGAGTGAGAGAAAATGATTGCGGATCAGAACTTGCCCGTCAGTGATCGCAGGAACGGGCACAGTCTCTAGACGAAAATTATCTAGTGTGACTTCCCCTTTGGGACGGGAAGCTAAGACGATACGTTGAAAATGATCTGCCATATATATATTGATCCAATTATTTGTCTCATTGTCACGCTAACGCGAGTAGTGCTAGGATTTAAAACAAGTGGTGACAATGCTGCGCTATTTTTTAGAATTACACCGCTCAACGACGAGACGCTGAGGCAGTTTTGCGTAAGGCCTACAGATTGTGATCACATCGATTTAAACTCAATCACTGCCCCCCATTTTCACCAAACCAACTTTGGACTTCAAACTACGCAAATATTTGTAAGTCCCCATCGCTTTTGCTACTAGCTTGTCACCATTCCAAATTTCACCATCACAAAAACACATGGTCGTGGATTGATGAAAAGCGACGCTGCGTGCTTCGAGCCGGCCACCAACCACGCCGCCAGGTTGTAAGAATGTGGTTTTCATTTCTACCGTGACGACTCCTTTTTTGTCCTCATGCAAAGAGCGCCCCGCCATTGCCATCACCACATCGAGCAAAGTCATCAATACACCGCCATGTGTGATTTGCCAGCTATTCATGTGGTGCTGATGTAGGTCTAGAGACAGATTAGCTATGCCCTCTTTCATCTCGCCCGAAACAATACCGAGATAGTCGAGGAAGGGATTTTCGATGTGCGAAATAATGATCGCATTCACACTAGAATTTGGAACAGAATTAGCAACAGAATCAGACATCTTTTTCATCATCACAACACGTTTATAACACTTCAAACAAACCGGCAGCACCCTGCCCGCCGCCGATACACATCGTCACGACCACATATTTCACACCGCGACGTTTACCTTCCAATAGCGCATGTCCGGTCAAGCGTGCGCCCGACACGCCATACGGGTGGCCGACAGCGATGGCGCCACCATTGACATTCAAGCGTTCCATCGGAATACCGAGTTTAACGGCGCAATACAACACTTGTACCGCAAAGGCTTCGTTGAGCTCCCATAAGCCGATATCTTCCACCACTAAATCCGCGCGCTTCAGTAATTTTGGTATGGCAAATACAGGGCCAATGCCCATTTCATCAGGCTCACATCCTGCCACCGCAAAGCCACGAAACACGCCCAATGGCTGTAAGCCTTTACGCTCTGCGACTTGGGCATTCATGACCATGGTCATTGCTGCGCCATCGGAAAATTGACTTGCATTGCCCGCCGTAATTACACCATCCGGTACGGCGGTTTTAATTTTAGAAACAGCGTCCAATGTGGTATCAGCTCGGATACCTTCATCGGCCGCGATCGTCACTTCACGCAAATGATGTTCGCCCGTGTCTTTATCGATCACGCGCATGGTGGTCGTAACCGGAATGATCTCGGCGTCGAGTAGACCTGCGGCTAAGGCGGCACTGGCACGTTGTTGACTGCGCACACCATATTCATCCTGCCGCTGACGTGAAATCTGATAGCGCTTCGCGACGATCTCTGCGGTTTCCAACATCGGCATATAGACTTGCGGTTTGTGCTCTTGCAACCATGGATCACTGAGCATGTGCTTGTTCATTTCGTTTTGCACGCAGGAGATCGATTCGACGCCACCTGCAGCGATGATATCGACCTCACCCGTGATCACACGTTGCGCCGCCAAGGCGATGGCTTGCAATCCTGAGGAACAATAGCGATTGATCGTGATACCCGGCACCGTCACCGGGCAACCCGCACGCATTGCAATTTGCCGTGCGATATTGCGACCGTTCGCACCTTCAGGAAACGCGCAGCCTATCACCACATCGTCGATCTCTGCAGGATCAAGTTGCGCCCTCGCCATCACCGCCGCCAGAGTGGGTGCAGCCATGCTGGCACTATGCGTCATATTAAATGCGCCCTTCCACGATTTTGCTAAACCGGTGCGCGCTGTTGCAACTATCACTGCGTCTGTCATGGCGTCTCCGTGCTGCTTAGTTAGATTTGATGTAATTTAGAATGTGGCAGACATAGTCACTTGCGTGCCAGACACCAGTAGCTTTGCATTGGCACCTTGCATCAAACTCGCCTTATCGTCACAGTGGCCAAAAGGAAGCCCTGTGATGATAGGTGTTGCAATCGTCGCTCGCAAAAAACGCAGCATAGAAGCAAAGTCATAGCCATTGTCCTGCGGTGCTAAACGATAGGCCGAAAAATCCCCGACAACGATGGCCTTTTGTTTTGCGAGCACGCCGGCCATGTGCAATTGCAAAAGCATACGTTCCACGCGATAAGGATGTTCGGCGACATCTTCAACAAACAAAATGCCACCTTTGATCTGGGGAAAATACGGGGTCCCGAGCAAATGGCAAATCATCGCCAAATTACCCCCCCACAATATCCCGTCTAGATTTAAATCGCTAGCTTGATCTGTATCGAATTGTAGAAAAGTTTTACGCTCGCGCAGCGTCTGAAAAAATTGATCTTGCGTGAAAACGCGCAAGTCCTCCCGCGTGAAGTCATTGCACAACATGGGGCCGCACAAACTCGCGGCACCTGTCTTTGCCAATAATGCTAATTGCAGCGCATTGAAGTCGCTATAACCGACCAGCCATTTACCACTGCGGGCAAGCTTACCCCAATCAATTTCAGGCAAAATACGCGACAGACCATAGCTACCTCGCAGCCCCATGACGATATCGACCTCAGGGTGATCTATTGCGGCATGCAGTTGGGCTAAACGTGCTTGATCGCTCGCGCCGAAGCGCTCAAAACGATAGGCATGTTGGTAAAAATTAAGGACTTTAAAGCCGGCATCACTAAGTACCTGCAAGCCTCGCTCTAGATCAGTTTCGTCTAATGCCGCACCACTGGGTGCAACGATGGCGAGGCAGGGTTGGTCAGGTAAGGCCTTGGGAAAAGTGATGTGCATCGCTAGTGACTCGTATTTAATAATTAGCGATTGATATCAATCATTACGATTTGTAACTAATATCGACTATCACTCACCCGAGTTGATGGGATTGACCGCAGGGTCAAGGTTCATACGCGATTCTACCGCGGCACGACGGCGCTCAGCAAAAAAATCCTTGAGCAGCTGCACACATTCTTCGGCCAAGACACCAGGGACGACTTCGGCGTGATGATTGAGTTTGTCTTCTTTGAATAAATCGACGATAGAACCACAGGCACCGGTCTTAAAATCGTGAGCACCAAACACGACACGCGAGAATCGCGCATGCATCAAAGCGCCCGAGCACATCACGCAAGGCTCTAAGGTGACATAGAGTTCGCAACCAGGAAGTCGATAATTACCAAGCACCTCGGCAGCACTGCGCATGGCGACGACTTCAGCGTGGGCAGTGGGATCATGCTTGCCTATAGGCTGATTAAAACCACGCGCGATGATCTCTCCATCCTTGACCACGACCGCGCCCACGGGAACCTCGCCAGCTTGCCAAGCGAGCTTAGCTTGCGCGATGGCTTCACGCATAAAGACTTCGTCATTGAGCATGGTTTTTTATCAGATCAGACTATTTTCAACAGACTTTCAATGTCCTCGATGGATAAGGCCATGAAAATGTAGGGCGGTTGCAAGCGCCCAAATGCTTAAATCTAGCGCTCAATTACCCATCAATCTCCGCCCAACAATTAGGCGTTTCGTACAAGGTGATTTTGGTCAACGACAAAAATAAAAACTATCTGGTCAGATATCCGCTGAAA
>CAYXJI010000019.1:10621-20655 GCA_964465175.1 uncultured Burkholderiaceae bacterium
CATAGCGATCGTGATACACGTCCTTCAACATATCAAACGCTATCTTCGCCAGATTTTCTACCGTCGGTACGCGGTCGATCACGACGGTTTTATGCCCGGGCATACTTTCCAAGAATTGACGCACGGCAGTGTCTTTTTCATAGACGATAAACGCATGATCCCAAAGATCAACCAAATGCTTGTTGGCGAGCGCTTTGATATCGCCAAAATCCATGATCATACCGTTATCCGATTCACCATCTTTTTCGACGACATCGCCAGTCAAGGTAATCAGCAAGGTATAGCGATGCCCATGCAAATTACGACATTGGCTATTGTGATCGGGAATCCGATGACCGGTATCGAATTCAACTTTTCTGGTAATGGTTAACATGTGTGCCTATACGACTAAAAACTTAAGGGATTTGCAGCAATTTATGCGTCTGCAAACTTAATTTCCATTTTGGATGCGCTTTACAATAATCAATTGCTTTATGCAGATTGTCTTGCAACAAAGGACCATCCATTGCTTGCAAATAATAATGCGTAAAATCGAGTGTTTCGTAGAATTTAAAATCCTGGCCTAATTGCGGCATCACGAGCTTTAACTCATCGCCTTTTTTTACGACCAGCTGCGATCCCATTTTCGGGCTCACACAAATCCAGTCGACCCCATTCGGCACTTCGATTGTGCCATTGGTTTCAATCGCGATTTCAAAACCAACATCATGCATCGCATCGATTAAAGCTTCGTCCAATTGCAACAAAGGCTCGCCGCCGGTGAATACCACAAACTTCGTCGCTTCATGCGTCTCTGGCCACAAGGCATTGATACGCGCAGCGACCGCTTGAGGGGTTTTGAATTTACCACCGCCTGCACCATCGGTACCAACAAAATCCGTATCACAAAACTGGCAAACCGCCGAGCCACGATCTTCCTCGCGCCCGGTCCACAAATTGCAACCAGCAAAACGACAAAACACAGCAGGCCGTCCTGCATGTGTGCCCTCACCTTGCAAAGTGTAAAAAATTTCTTTGATGCTGTAACTCAAGATTTTGATCCTAATGGAAAACTTAGCGGTGCGACAAACTTACTCCCACTCAATTGTCGCTGGCGGCTTGCCCGAGATGTCATAGACCACACGATTAATCCCACGCACTTCATTAATAATACGATTCGACACTTTGCCTAATAGCTCGTGTGGTAAATGCGCCCAATGTGCTGTCATGAAATCTTGCGTTTGTACCGCGCGCAAAGCGACTACGTATTCATAAGTACGGCCATCACCCATGACGCCTACCGATTTGACTGGCAGGAATACGGCAAAAGCTTGACTAGTCGCGTCATACCAGCTTTGTGGCTTCTCTGCCTGTGGATCGACATAAGTATTACGCAATTCTTCGATGAAAATCGCATCCGCACGGCGCAATAAATCCGCGAATTCTTTTTTAACTTCACCCAAAATACGCACACCTAAACCTGGCCCTGGGAAAGGATGACGATACACCATGCCGTGTGGTAAGCCTAAAGCGACGCCAAGTTTGCGCACTTCGTCTTTAAACAATTCACGTAGAGGCTCTAACAATTTCAGATTCAGGGTATCTGGCAAACCGCCGACATTGTGGTGGCTCTTAATGGTGTGCGAACCTTTTTTACCCTTGCCCGCGCTCTCAATCACGTCTGGGTAAATCGTGCCTTGTGCTAGCCATTTGGCATTCTTGAGTTTACCGGACTCAACTTGGAATACTTCGACAAACTCGCGACCAATAATCTTGCGTTTCGCTTCTGGATCAGTGACACCGGCGAGATGTCCCATAAATTGCGCAGTCGCATCGACATGAATCACTTTCACGCCTAAATTCTCAGCGAACATTTCCATCACCATCTTGCCCTCATCGAGGCGCAAAAGGCCATGATCGACAAACACGCAAGTTAATTTATCGCCGATGGCACGATGAATCAAAGCCGCTGCGACGCTACTATCGACACCACCTGACAAACCAAGTATGACTTCATCATCACCGACTTGGGCGCGAATCGATGCCACTGCTTCGGAGATGTAGTCGGGCATATTCCAATCTG
This sequence comes from uncultured Burkholderiaceae bacterium, assembly GCA_964465175.1. Classification (GTDB taxonomy): domain Bacteria; phylum Pseudomonadota; class Gammaproteobacteria; order Burkholderiales; family Burkholderiaceae_D; genus Undibacterium. Next base: position 12,684 of record CAYXJI010000019.1, read on the forward strand.
ATTTACAGCCACAGATATCATGCACAAAACGCCCTATGATGGCTTCACCTTGGATGGTGTGCGTAACTTCTGGATGGAATTGTACTGCGTAAAAACGACGATCTTCGTCTGCCATTGCCGCGATCGGGCAATTGTCGGTCGATGCCATTAATTTGAAGCCAGCTGGCATGTCATTCACCTTGTCACCGTGGCTCATCCATACTTTCAACATACCATGACCTTCTGGCGTGACGAAATCGTTGATGCCTTCTAATAGCTTGGTATGACTGCGCGCGCGCACTTCAGCGTAACCGAATTCACGCACCTTACCATTTTCAACCTTACCACCGAGTTGCTCGGCCATCGTCTGCATGCCATAGCAGATGCCGAGCACGGGCACGCCCGCGTCATACACGGCCATAGGTGCACGTGGCGTATCGCCCTCAGTAACGCTGCTTGGACCACCTGACAAAATAATACCGGCTGCGCCATAGTTACGAATGAATTCATCGCTCACATCGTAAGGGAATACTTCAGAAAAAACACCGGCGTCACGAACACGGCGAGCGATTAACTGGGTGACTTGAGAGCCAAAGTCAAGGATAAGGATTTTTGAATGCATGAGTCTATCAATGATTAAAGAATGATATCGATTTGTTCGGGACTGGCATGAACAATTGGGTTGTGTTCCAAACGCCGCGCTGCAAGTAAGGCTTTTTCTGCGTAACTAATAAACACATCGGGTGTAACTTGGGGAAACACGCTAGTTGATGCAATACCTATACTCAATTTAATTTCTAGCGTTTCGTCTTCGACGGACTCGGGATGCGTAATTACGGATAATCGTATCCGCTCCGCCACAGCCAATGCAACTAAACTTGATGCTCCTGGCAAAACGATTAAGAAACTATCACTTTCAAATCGCCCCAAAGCATCGAAAGGTCGAATACAAGAGCGAATCCGACTGGCGACTTTTAATAAAAAAGAATCGCCAACAGCACTACCTAGTTTATCGCGCAGACTTTGATACTGATTTACGCTGACATACAGTAAAGAAACTGGCTTTTCAGCTTTAAGACAGCGCTCCAGTTCAATTCCTAATGAACGCGAAATAGCCGAACGATTCCACATGCCAAGTACAGGATCAAGTAAAGCATCTCGCTTTAAATTGCGAATCTGTTTTACTAAATCAAGCTGCTGCAATTTTAATGCGCCGATCACCAACTCTCGTTCGACCATCGCCGCTAAATCCGCAAAGATCAAACGAGACTCATCATCAAACGCATGTTCGACATAATCGATCAAGTAAATACAGGCAATTACTTGATCATTGGTGTCGTAAACAGGATGCTGTGCACAAAAAACAATGTGCGGCTCACCGGCTACAGAAGGATGCTGGGCAAAATCTTCTTCAAAGTTAAGATTATTGTAGACGCGAATCTCATCACAAAATCCTAAAGTCTCGCAGAAATTTGCCTCTATGCTCACCATAGATTGTTCACTGCGATCAAACCGCTCTAGCAGTTGACCAAAACTGACGATGCAATTCGCAACGCCGAACAAACGTATACCCAAACGCTCAAACCGAGCAACTTTCGCTTCGTATTTATCTGGATCGACACGGGGATTACCCGTGCCCTCGACAAACAAATCCAAATGACTAGCACGTTCTAAAGATGTCGGCATTGACCTGCTCCATGGTTAGCATACTTGCAAATCGACGAAGCGAAACACGCTTACTCTGCGCGATAGTTAGGAGCTTCTTTTGTAATTTGAACGTCATGCACATGCGATTCGCGCATACCGGCAGAGGTAATTTCGACAAACTCAGCCTTATCGTGCAAATCCTGAATCGAGGCGCATCCACAATATCCCATAGAAGAACGAACGCCGCCGACCATTTGATACAAAATCGCGAGAACACTGCCTTTATAAGGCACACGCCCCTCAATGCCTTCTGGCACCAGCTTATCGGCATTATTCGCCGCATCTTGAAAATAACGATCAGCAGAACCATCCGCCATCGCGCCCAAGCTGCCCATGCCACGATAGGATTTATAGCTGCGCCCTTGATATAAAATCACTTCACCAGGTGCTTCTTCAGTACCGGCAAACATACTACCCATCATGACCGTTGACGCACCAGCCGCTAAGGCTTTGGACACATCTCCAGAGAAACGAATGCCACCATCCGCAATACAAGGCACACCAGTGCCGCGCAAAGCTTCCGCCACATTGGCAATCGCCGTAATTTGAGGAACACCCACCCCCGCCACAATACGCGTTGTGCAAATTGAGCCTGGGCCTATCCCAACTTTGACCGCATCTGCGCCACATTCAACCAGAGCCAAAGCAGCAGCAGCAGTCGCGATATTGCCACCAATGACTTCAATGTGCGGATAATGTTTTTTTACCCAGCGCACACGATCGAGTACGCCCTGCGAATGGCCATGTGCCGTATCAACCACGATCACGTCAACACCCGCCTTTGCCAACAAGTCGATACGTTCATCGTTATCAGCCCCAACGCCAACCGCTGCACCGACACGCAACTTACCTTGTTCATCTTTCGACGCTAAGGGATGTTCGGTGGATTTCTGAATGTCTTTTACAGTAATCAGGCCGCGCAATTCAAACGCATCATCAACGACCAACACCCGCTCAAGGCGATGCTTATTCATCAAACGTTTTGCTTCACTCAAATCGGCACCTTCTTTAACGAAGACCAATTTATCGCGCGGCGTCATTTTAGAACGTACTTCAGCATCCAACTCTTGCTCGAAGCGTAAGTCGCGGTTAGTAATAATACCGACCACCGTTTTGCCTTCAACGACAGGGAAACCGCTGATGCCGTGCTGCTGACTGAGCGCAATGACTTCACGAATTGTGGTTGACGGCGGAATCGTAATTGGATCACGTAAAACGCCAGATTCAAATCGCTTCACCTTGGCGACTTCGCGCGCTTGTTCTTTAGGCGTTAGATTTTTATGAATGATGCCAATACCGCCCTCTTGTGCCATCGCGATCGCGAGGCGACCCTCTGTCACAGTATCCATTGCGGCGGATACCAACGGTATATTGAGTGTAATATTGCGTGTCAAATTCGTCGCAAGAGAGGTATCTTTTGGGAGAATATTTGAGTAAGCTGGGACGAGCAACACATCATCGAAAGTGAGTGCTTTTTGAAGAAGACGCATAGTGTTTCCTATAGGCGCAAAAGCAAATTATACAGAAAACTTGCCGATCCGTCTCGTTCCATGTAAAACTCGCGGTAAATTCTTTAAAATTATCACCAACATCGCACAAGAAATCGAGTACATCATGCAAAAAAAAGCTTTCATTTCCACCATAAGTATAGGGCTAACACTGCTTTGCGCCGCTCCCGCTTTGGCGCAATACATCTGGCTTAATGACAAGGGCGTCAAACAATATTCTGACCAACCGCCCCCCAAATCCGTCCCCAAAAACAAGATTATCAAATCCCCTTTTGGCGCACCTCGCACCAGCGACAATACTGAAGCGGAGGCAAAAAACAGCGATACTGGCAAGAGTGAGATGGAAAAAATAGAAAAACCTCTCACGCTAGCGAAGAAAAACGAAGAGTCAAATAAACGCAAAATTGCGAAAGAAGAAGCGGAAAAAAAAGCTGAAGCGGAACAACAAAACGCTGCAGCCAAAGAGAAAAATTGCGAGCGCGCCAAATCCTACAAGCAATCACTAGACGATGGCGTGTTGATTATGACCCGCAGCAAAAATGGTGAACGTACACCGCTCGACGAAGCCCAAAGAGCCAAAGAACTCAATGAGGTTAAAAAAACACTGAACGAATGCTAGGACGATGTGCGCAATTACATTTTGCCAGATTTGTGCTCGCGCTTGGCGCGGTGACGTCTAGCATCCATAGGACCTGCAATTAAAGGTCGGCAGATTTCAATGCGATCATTTGCAGATAAAACAAAATCGCTAGGTTTTTTCTTCCCAAAAATAGCGATCACCGCATGCTGCTCCAGCAACTCGTGCAACTCACTATACGACGCCGGAGTTAGCATAGAATTTAGCTTGGAAAGCAATTCGCCGATAGTGCTAGCGTGCGCCACTTCGAGGTTCACTAGCACTGGTTTTTTTCCTTGAATGGCGTAACACAATTGGACACTAATGTTATTCATCATAGCGAACTAGTCCCGTACACCACATCAGCGCGAGCACAAAAGGCATCCACGAAGCTATTGGTGATTTTACCGAAAACGGGCCCTATGAGTGTTTCAAGTAATTTGCTCGAAAACTCATAACGCAAATCAAATTCAATTTTACAAGCGTCATTGCGCAAGGGATGAAATTTCCAATGCCCATGCAGGTGCTTAAATGGACCGTCAACCAAGTGCATTTCCATGGCATGCGGCGCTTTGTTCACATTTTGCGTGGTAAAACTTTGTTTGATTCCATGATAATTGATGGATAATGTTGCCTTGAGTTGATCCTCCTTGCGTTCCAAGACATTGACACCGCCGCACCATGGCAAAAACAGGGGATAATCTTCAACTCTTTCAACCAAGGCGAACATTTGCTCAGCGCTATAGGAAACTAAAACGTTTTTTTGGACGACTGCCATTATCTCTAGTCATTTGGTATGATCACAAACCGAATTTTAACCGAAACACAGCACTTCTCGGTGGCAAAGCGTGATTTAAAGCATGCCTTCACCTAGCAAGCGATAACAAGACAAAAATATTAGTATGAGCATTGCGGATAATAAAAAAGCATTTCACGACTTTTTCGTCGAAGAACAGTATGAAGCAGGCATCGTGCTGCAAGGTTGGGAAGTAAAGGCGATACGCGCAGGTCGCGTACAATTAAAAGAAGCTTACGTCATTATAAAAAATGGCGAGATTTTTCTTTTTGGAGCGCACATCGGCGCCTTACCAACCGCCTCAACCCATATTCACCCAGACTCGGTAAGGACCCGAAAATTGCTATTGCACGCTGAAGAAATTAAAAAACTGATCGGCAAAGTGGAGCGCTCTGGTTACACCATGGTACCGCTCAATATGCATTACCTCAATGGTCGTGTTAAATGCCAAATCGGCTTAGCGAAAGGCAAAAAGCAACACGACAAACGGGAATCGGAGAAAGAGCGTGATTGGCAACGTGAACAACAAAAAATCATGAAACAGCACAGCCGTTAATGTTTTTGTTGGCGTTTTTGATAAATATCTTCCCTTGCCTCGCGAATCTGGCGACGCAAGGCAATGCGTTCTTCCGGCGTTAAGCTTTGCATTCGCGGCACAGGACGCTGCCCTAATGGGGGGACGGGACGAGCTTGTGACGTCAGGGCTCGCTCACCAACAATCGATGGGCGGTGCTGCTTATCATTTTGCCGCTCGAGTTTTTCTTGGCGTTCGATCTGCCGGATCGCGCGAAAATCTTCTACCCGTCTTTGACGTATTTCTTGTTTCCTACTCATTTCAAAATTACGCTGTTGGGCGCTTGCAGGACTGACCATACCAACAGTGGATAATCCAAACAAGGTCAAGGTACTCAAACCGCATAATTTACAAATGTTTATTTTCACAAATACTTTCAAAGTGACCCATAACTTAAGTGCTGCGACAATGACATCACAAGAAAACACCTAAGCTTCCCAATATTTTACAACGATGCATTGCATTTCCAATGACATGCCCCCACGAAATACCCCCACCATTGGCAAGAGTGTAAAGAGAAAAAGAAGACATGAACAGGCGAAATCTGTAATCTCTGTAACACTTTGTAATGCGAATGAAATTTCGATGCGGACTAGCATGAATTAGCAGTAAGATTAGCGCATATTCATCACAACCTGAATGACATGACTGAAGCCAAAGCAAAAATATTAGTAGTCGATGACGATATTCGTTTGCGCGACTTGCTCCGTCGCTATTTAACCGAACAAGGCTTTCAAGTCGTCGTCGCAGAAAACGCGACGACGATGAATAAGCTTTGGTTACGTGAGCGCTACGATTTACTTGTTTTAGATCTCATGCTGCCGGGCGAAGACGGCTTATCGATTTGCCGCCGCTTGCGCGGTGGTGGTGATAAAACGGCCATCATTATGCTTACTGCAAAAGGCGAAGATGTTGATCGCATCATCGGTCTAGAAATGGGGGCGGATGACTATCTACCCAAGCCATTTAACCCGCGAGAATTGGTCGCGCGTATCAATGCAGTCTTGCGCCGTAAAGGGCCGGATGAAGTGCCTGGAGCGCCCTCCGATCACGGCCAAACCTTTCACTTTGGCGAATTCAGTTTAGATTTATCGAATCGCAGCCTAAAACGCAATGACGAACCGATTAGTTTAACGACGGGTGAATTCTCGGTACTCAAAGCCTTTGCCCGTCATGCGCGCCAACCCTTATCCAGAGAAAAATTAATGGAATTGGCGAGAGGACGCGAGTATGAAGTATTTGATCGCAGCCTTGATGTCCAGATTTCACGTTTGAGAAAACTTATAGAGAAAGATCCAAGTAGCCCGCAATATATACAAACGGTGTGGGGCTTGGGCTATGTCTTCATCCCTGATGGCCAATCAAAATAGTCGCCCGATTTCCTCACTAATTCTAAAAATAATTTTGAGCAATCTAGAACAACTAAGAACAAATTAAGCGCCGAATGAATCGCAATTATTTTCATGCCTTCACAGGATTCACAGAGATTCGTAGTGCGCTATTTTGGCGCACTTTTTTTCTGCTCGCCATCTTGGTCACCGCGAGCATGGCCGCTTGGTTCATCAGTTTTAAATTGGTAGAGCGCAAGCCGCGTGCCCAGCAAATGGCGGGGCAAATTATCTCTATGGTGACAATCACCCGCGCCGCGCTCACCCATTCGGCAGAAGATAAGCGCCGGGAACTACTGTTAGATTTAGCTAGAAACGAAGGCATACGCATCTATTTACTGGAGGAGAATGATGCGATTACGCCGCAAGCCGATGAGTTGTTATTTATCGAACTACAAAAATTGGTCCAAGAAAAACTTGGCACCAAAACCCAATTTGCCAAAGTGGTGAATGGAGAAGAAGGATTCTGGCTTAGTTTTACCATTGATGAAGATCAGTATTGGCTACGCTTAGAGCAAGACCGCCTGCCGCATGAGACCGGCATGCAAATTCTAGGGTGGGCCAGCATCACACTAGTATTGACACTCATCGGCGCGGTATTTATCTCACGCAGAATCAACGCCCCACTCTCCAATTTAAGTCAAGCTGCACGCCAACTCGCACACGGAAAGCGACCGCAGGCATTACCAGAAAATGGCCCTAGCGAAGTCAGAGAAACCAATGCCAGTTTCAATCAAATGATCGACGATTTGGCGCGCGGCGAATCAGATCGTGCGGTTATTTTGGCAGGGATTTCGCATGATTTGCGAACACCGCTCACGCGCCTGCAATTGGAGTTAGAAATGGCACCGGTAGATGCGATGACCCGCGAGGCCATGCAATCCGATTTAAGTCAAATGGATGGCATCATTCAGCAGTTTTTGGATTATGCCAAACCTTTACATGAATCGACTTTCAACAGTGTCAATCTCAGTGCGCTGCTCGATAAATTAGTATCTGACTTGCAGCGTGATGCAAGTCTAAAGATGAAGGCGCAAATCGATAGCGGCATTTTCATCACTGGCATAGAAATAGAAATTCAGCGTTTAGTGATTAATCTCGTGCAAAATGCGATGCGCTATGCACGCGACCCTGAAACTGGTTTGCTCATGATTGATCTAGAATGCCGCTACTTTGCACATGCGACTAAACCCAGTGCCACACTGCGCATTCGTGACTTTGGGCCGGGGGTTCCTAAAGACGAGATCGCACGCTTATTGCGGCCTTTTACCCGAGGCGATATCGCTAGGAGTCAGGCGAACGGATCAGGTCTGGGCTTGGCCATTGTTGACCGTATTGTGAAGCGGCATGGCGGAAAAATACGGCTACAAAATCACCCTGCTGGCGGGCTAGAAGTGCTGATAC
>CAYXJI010000020.1:0-10950 GCA_964465175.1 uncultured Burkholderiaceae bacterium
GTCAAAGTAATTAGCTGAGAATTACATATCGGATGAGTCGGACGAAATCATCCATATCGCCAAACATCAATATTCATCAACGAACGCCACTAGACTCCTGCCTTCGCAGGAGTGACGAGACCAATGGTAATTTGAAAGGTCTTCCAGAAAAAAGAGACCTAGATCAAAATCCCCCCTACTTCGCCGAACAAATAAACGGATACTCCCGATGATCAATAATCGGCGTCACGCCAAAGAAATCATTCAACACCGACTCCGCCGTGCAATATGCACCTTCCACCCAAGCCTGATCGTTGGAGTAGGCTTCGCCGACAATAAAGATATTCACATCCGTCTTTTCCATCAATTGCGATGGCTTACGAATTTTTTCTTGTACATCACCGATATTAAAATGCGCGGCCCATGCGTGATAGCCAGCGTTAAATGGAGGTAATGACCAGTCCATGTAAGCGGCCTCCAAAGGTGCGGGCACCATGGTGTAATCTGAGTTCGGTCCGAAGTGAATTTCGGCTAACTGTTTGCGTAACATTTTCACCATGCGATCCGGTACTTTTTTTGGCCCTTGCAAAGTTTGTACATTGACGATGGTGGGAATGTGCTGCTCTTGATCTGGTTCTAATTCCAACTCTTTCCAGAAGGTGGTGTACACCTCATCGTCATAACTCGCTAGCAAACCATACACAGGTTTGGCTTTGGCATCGCTCGCGTTATTGCCAAAATAAACCACTTGTCGAATCGGCGTATCGGTGACGCTAGGGCCTATAGTGTTATTCAACGTGACGTCTAACAAAGCCGTCTCATGGGGCAGACTTAGGCGCTCTTGAGTTTGCCCTTGTACCGCATTGATCAAATCAGTGGCGCTAGCATACGCCCTTCCAACTAGACTGCTCAGGGCCTTTAAAGTCGCTTTCGATAAGCCCTGCGTTTTTAACTGAACCACGGCGCGTTGCGTGACTTCGTAGCCAGTTAATTGCGGGATGTAGGTAGGTGGATTTGCTGCATCGGCAGTCCACCATGGCGTAGCAAAAAACATCCCTACTTTATACGAGGGCTGCATGATCGTCGACTCTAAATACAATTGAACCTTGCGATGATTGAGTACGTCGACGATGCCTTTTGCATCGACTTCGGGATCAAAACGTGATCCTCTCGCGACCTGTTCAATCGCATGACGCGGCATGGCTAACCAGGCCGCATCAGTGGTTTTGCTACCGGCTTTTTTCCACGGATTTTCGCGTGTCGCATAGCTGTAGTGAATCACGCCCTCTTTGGCAACGATAGCCTGCAAGCGCATATTGGGCTGGTAATTGAAAATAATTCCCTGCGCTTTGGCGAGTTTAACGATCTGTTCAAACAGCGCATTGAACATGCCGGAGTAGCCAATATTAATGGTCTTATATTGATTACCTGGGGTGAATTCATTATTCGCTTGGAAGGCATAGGCAGAATTCCAATTGATCACATTCGAGCTATAACCATTACCATCGGCAGCGTAGTTATAACCTTCGCTGCCGAGTTGGTCGTACATCAGATTCCAATAGCCTATGTCTTTTAACTTATCGCCTTTTTGATACACCGACGCATCACCAGTATGCACCTTGATCACGCCATCACGATAAAACGCATCCCACTGACGGCGGGTCATATTTCTATTGACTGATAGATTTTCTACCGTAGAAAACCCTGTATCCGGCGTACCCGCCGCACCGTAATGATCAACGTTGTAGGGCGCTGGATTTTGTGAAGTGATTTGATTTAGGAAGAAATTTTTACTACGCAAATAATAGAGCGGATTGGTCGATTCATTAAAAGGCACGGAATATTTATCCAGTCCCAATTGTTTGATCACGGTGGTGACGACACGATGACCCGGCGCTGTGCCGTTGTTGGCATCTTTAGCATTCATATCCCAATCCGAATAACGCATGCCGCCTAGCTCTAAGTAGGCTTGCGTTTTATCGTTTTTGTAGTGCCAAGTACAAATACGGGCGCCTGCTGCACGTGTGCCGGGATGCGCTTTGGAGAAATCATAACGCCCCCAATCGTAGAGTTCTAAGGTGTCACCTTTGGCGAGTTTTTTACTCTTATCTTTGCTGTTTTTCACTTCACCGTTCAGTAAGCGCCAGGCGGTGTATAAACCCGCAGCGCCAGCACCAAAGATGGAATAAGTCTTTGTCGTTTGATTTGGCTTTGCCATGAATATCTCCTTATAAATTAGTTACTTAGTTTTTTTTAAAATGAACTACTTTCACCGCAGAGGCGCAGAGTACGCAGAAAATACTCATTGTCTTTCTCTGCGTACTCTGCGCCTCTGCGTCGAGGGCCTGTTTTGTCATTCAAAATCACACTGGCAAAGTCTCATTGCCCAAACGCGCCATCTGCTGCGGTAAATCTTTTTCGGGAATACAGACTTCCACCAAGACAGGCTGCGATTTTATTTTCTTAACGAGTGGTAGAACGCGCTTCAATTCCTCTACCGTTTCGACTTTAAACCCCTTAGCACCAAAGGCTTGCGCCAGCGCCATGTAATCCCATTTCGGTAAGATGTCGAAGCTATCGAATTTGTGCTGAGGGCCAGCTTCAAATGCGTTCATATCGACATACACTTGCTCGATCGCATACACGCCATTGCTCATCACAAAAATCACGGAATTGAGTTGATTACGTGCCAGTGTGGATAGGGATTGGCACACCATCATAAAGCCGCCATCGCCTGCAATCGTCCATGCGCGCTTACCACTACCAAGCTGCGCGCCGGATGCCGCGCCTGTCTCAAAACCTATGCATTGCCAAGCAGCAGAGCTGATATAGCTGCCCTGCTTCATGCCCATCGCATTACTCGCGACATACATCGCGCTACTGACGCCATACACCATGACGATGTCGTCCATCATCTTCTGATCCTGCAAGAACTTCATCGTGTGTTGGAAGAAGCGGTTATAGGTAATGACTTCGGGCTTGTCGTTCCAACGCGCATCTGAATTCGAGATCCAAGGTTCAGGATAAACTGGCTTGGCAGGCGCTTGGACTTTGAGCGGATAGGCTTTGGACTTTTGAAAGCGCTTCAATAAGGCTTCCATAAAATCTTGCATCAATACACCTTCGTATTGAAAGTAAGCTACGCGCATTTGCCCCACCGAGCTTTGTATCATTTGCGGATATTTGTTTTCCATCAACCACAAGTAATCATCGGTCAAAATGGTGCCGAGGGAGATGATGCAGTCGGATGCTTCCACCGTGGTAATCACGCTGGCAATCGAAGCTTGATCGGCGTAGGTACCGATGAATTGCTCGCCGACTTCATCGACCACGGTCTTACCCAACGTTGTTGTGGTATAGAGCATGCCGCTGGCGTCTATGATTTTTTGCAGCAGCTTGCTCAAGCCAAATCGCAATACTTCGACACCAGCAAAAATCAAAGGTTTTTTTGCAGCGGTAATCTGCGACCACGCTAGTTCGACTGCATTTTCCAAGGCTAATGTTTCACTGTGAAGGCGTTGTGCTTTTAATGGTGTGGTGGATGGACGGGGACAGGATTCTCCCCAAACTTCTTTGTAACAAGCGATATAGACTGGCCGTTGATGCGTCAACGCGGCGATCAACAGAGCATCAATTTTTTCCGCTGCACCGACCGAGGTGCTCAGGGTTTCTGAAGCCACCGTCACATTCCTAAACACATTCTGATCGGCATCGAGATTACCCGTAGAGTGATGAAAAATCATGCCGTACATAGTGGTTTGATTACGCATGTCAGCCCCGGGACAAGCACTAATCACGACGATAGGACTGCGTTCAACATAAGCGCCTGCGACTGCATTTAAGGCACTAAAGGTACTCACGCCGTATTGCAGCGAAACCGCAGCCAGACCGCGCGTGCGCGCATAAGCATCGGCAGCATAAGTCGCATCCAATTCATTGACTGCGCCGATCGTTTTGATGCCATCAAAATCTTCCAACGCTTGCGTGAAGTGTTTCACGTAATCACCAGGGATTTGAAAAACATCCGTGACTTGCAACTGCAATAAACGCGTAAGTAAGTAATCGGCGACGGTGAATGGCTGGCGGCTCATGTGGATTTTCCTCGGACTATTAGTTGGACGAACTTTGCCTATTTTGCATATAGCAATTTGTATGCCAAGCTATCTATCTCTGAGGAAGAGCGGACTGGGTAAATCTAAATTTGACGCGTTAAGCACTTACTTACACGTAAGTGCCGTAAGTGGGGTGTGTAAGTAAGTTGTGTAAGTAAGTTGTGTAAGTGAGGCGTAATAGGCAAAGCCGAATTCCACCTTCCAAGGGAAAATCGATCAAGGTCAAAAATTGATTTAGGATTCAAACGCGCCAGAGAAAATAATGGATCGCAATTGAGCCAATCACAGCGCGGGTCTCACCCGCTCCACAAAAGCCTTTCTCGATGCGGCTACGTTGAGAGGTTTTACCGCGTAATATTAGTCTCAATCTCTCAACGAAACCAAGCTCACTGCGCCGCCTTGCCTTTAACTCCCGCACAGTAGTCTTTCTTTTCTGTCGCTTGCGTAAACCAATACAGATCGGCTTTGCCGGCTTTTTTCACATAGCTGGCGAGGTCAACATTATTTTCTTCTACTTCTAGCATTTGGATGATGAGTACATCCGCATCTTGTTTTTGTTTACGTAAATGCCAAGGTGCGCCAGTGTCTTCACGTACGTGTTCACCACCAGCAATCAACATCGCTGCTGGCGTTTGCAGCATAGCACTAGCCATGCTGGCATCTTTGGCTAATTGTATGTGTAACATGGGGGTGAGCGTTTCACGACTTTGCATCCCACAATGCGACTGAAATATTTGATCGAGTAAATAATCTCGCAGGGCATTAGGTGGATTTAGTGCCGTCGAAAAACGCGGGTCATTAAGAAAAACTTGCTCGCCCTCTTTATACACTTTAGAGATAAAGGGTCGATCAATATTCCCTGCAGCTAAGGCGGAATTTTTTAAGGCTTCTTGAAAAAGTGGGCTATAACTCGGCCAATCCCAGCCAGCTTTCGCTGGCCAATTCAAACCCGTGCGAATTTGATCCAAACTATCATCCGGCTTTAATTCGGCAATCGCTTTTTCGTGCGAACTATCCAGCATTTCAAACACCACGCGCCCCTGACTGCTGTTTTGCACACCTTTAAATCGCTCACGAATTAAGCGTTGTTCTAATGCATGGTGCGCTGGATTGTCGTGTTTCTCACCAAGGAAGACATAGCGACGTTCACGTACCCTATCCAAGGCTAGGTTTTCGTCAATGAACTTGGCTTGTCGATCAAGGACTTTTCCAATCAGGGGATGGGTACTTGGCAGTAGCGCTTGACCATGAGCCAACATCGCACACATAGTGAAAAAGAGTAGCAAAAAAAGACGTATTAACATGATCAACTTTCGAACGATAAAAAAATCAATGGGCTCTTCACAAAGCGCTATTATCAGATGCAAGCTTAATTCCCATTTCGTGCAAAAATAGAGAAGTACTGTACTTGTCGATTGTTCGGCTGTGATTAGTAACAGTAACTTTTGACGCGCACTGTCCGTGAACAGCTAACACAGTCAATTTACGAAAGAAGGAAATGCGAGCGCCAAAGTATTACACGTCTATCTGTGGAAGATCAATAGAGAAGCCATGCGCCGACAAGTCCTATACTTGTGGTGTAGACATTCTTACCAATGTGGTCTGAAATTTCACCTGCCATCAAGTAAGTCGCGCCAACAATCCTTGATTCAAAAAATTTCCCAACCAAAGGCGAATTAATTCCACATCCGCTTTCGGAAACAAGGCTAATTGATGCATTTTTTGTAGTACTTGTGCGATTGTATTTTGTTCTTTGCATAGCCTGAGCAAATGCCATTGCGGTGCTGCTAGCTCTCTGCTTGCGAGTCGATAGTTGAGGCGCGTTAGCCCTAGAAACACTTCACGCGCTGCGGGTGCTTCGAGAGCGTCGACTGGCTTCGCTTCGGTACCTGACAGTGGTTGCGATACTTGAGTCAAATAGTGATGAACTGGGTAGCGGCAATGCAATAGGCGTAAGCATGGCGCAACTTGTGGCTGATATGTCAGTAGTTGTGCATCACTAGCATTGCTTAATGCGGCGATTTCGACAGATGATATTGACGACGCATTTTCCATTCCCTCTGCTTCACTGATATCGAGCAGATGGTATTCCAAGCGCGCTAGATCAATCAATAGATCAATCCCATCGTGATTCGCCCTAGCATTGGGACGCGTGTTTTCCAAATGCTCGATAAAGCCATCGGCGATACGATTAATGGAAAAATGTCGCGGCGCACGGTGCGCTAGAAAATCAAGCACAAAGGCATCAAGCAGCTCCGTACCCAAGAGCGTTCGCAATCCAGGAAATATCGCATGAAAACTCTGCAAAACACGCGCCCGATAGGACGACTGATAAATATGCAGACGCTGTGATGCCGCCAAATTATCGGTCGATTGCAAATAGCTCGATGCGAGATGCTCCGGCAATGCAATGTGCGTTGGCGTTTGCACCTGTGTGATCGCCGTTTGCAGCCATTGTTGATGCTGAGCTAGATCCATCATGGCGCGGACCCTAGCTGTTCAAATTCTGCACCGGCCATCGCTGGATAGGCATGCAAACATTGGCCTGGCTGAACACCAAGCTGCGGATGATCTTGCATCTGTCTTTTCGCATGTGACTGGAGGGGCGGCATCCAAGTCGCATCTGCCCAGCATTTGGCCTTCGTTAGCTCGGCTTCAAGTTGCGGCAATTCTGGAATCTCGGCATCCCATTCCAAGAGCGTAGCAATGACTTCAGTCTTGCCGCCGCTGCTGCGTTTCGCTTTTTGCTGCGCATAACGATATAAGTGCCAGACTGGATCACAGACAGGGCTATCATGCGTGTCCAAAATATGGCTACCGTAATCACGGTGTCCGGCCAAATGCATTTGCACTACACGATGCATAGGCATGGCGTCGAGATAAGTATAGGGATCAAAGCCATGGTTCACGCTCGATACATACACATTATTCACGTCCAGTAAGATGCCGCAATCAGCTTGCTCTGCCATCGCTTTAATAAATGTCCATTCATTCATGGTGTCGTCGGCAAAGCGGGCGTAGGTGCTGGGATTTTCTAATACTATCCTTTGCTCAAGCACATCCTGCACGATACCAATGCGTTGCACGATATGCTGCAGGCTGACTTCGTTCAACGGCATAGGCAATAAGTCGTGCGTATTTTGACCAGCGACCCCGGTCCAGCAAACATGGTCGGAAATCCATGCCGCCTTGGTTTGCTTGGCGAGTTGTTTTAGTTGATTTAAGTAGGCAAAATCAAGCGCATCGGCACTCCCTATCGATAGGGAAACACCATGCATGACGATGGGATAACGTTCGGCGATTTGCAACAAAGCGTGACGCCGCCATCCTTGATTTTGCAGATAGTTTTCACTAATAATTTCAAACCAATCCACACCACATTCCCCGCGCAGAATGGCGGGAATGTGCTGACTGCGCAGACCAATACCAAAGCCCAGCGCAGGTAGACCTAAGTGTGCTTGCTTCATGCCGAGGTAGGTGCGATTGCCGCGCGACGCAAATCACCGTTATAGCTCGCCGTCGATAATGGTGTCGGCAAATTAGGTGTTGGCTGTTTTTGCGCGAACAAAGTTCGTGCTCTATCCCACACGCTAGTGCCTATTAAAGCGGTCAACGTTGCCTGATCACTTGGACTCCAACCGGACGCCGCAATTGTTGGCCCCGCCGTTCTATCAAATACTTGGCGCGTGCCTATCGGTGTTTGGCAGCCGCCGGTATTTTTACCCACATTGTCACTCGGTATCCATTGATCTGCCGCCGGCAAATTGGGTGGTGGTGAAGCGGTTGAAGTCGGATCGGTAGAAAGAAAGCCACAGCCACCTTGCGCACTACAATCATTGCCACCACCGCAGGTGTGCAGATCAGCCGTGGCACAAGCGCCATTGCCAGCGGCGCTTGCGATACCGCCCCAGCCACGACCAGCGCATGCATTCAGACCTTGGCAGGCATTGAGCTCGACGCCCGTACTAGCCCATTTTGCGCGTAATAGCGCTGTCGTCGTATCCCAATGAAACAGAGAAAGCGGATCAGCAGCATCCATCGCTTGCTGTGCCTGACTGCCGGTCGTGCCTGCGGCATATTGATAGTTAATCACTTGACCATATTGCCAAATCATCGGCGTAATGTATTTAAAGGACAGCATCGCATCGTTAAAACCGGGTGTCACTTCTGTCGTACTACTCGCTTGACCACTATTCGGCGTGAGCTTACCGTTGGCAAAATTGGCCTGCAATAGATCGATTGCATAACTCCACATTGTGGCGGCCGAAGCTTGCAAAACTTCAACCGATGGAGCCCAAGATGGCAAATCGGGGGAAGGCATACCATGAGGCGTGTAAAAAATAGGATGACCGTCTGGCAGAACAAACTCTTGTGTGGCAGTTTTAAATTGTGTCGCATTAATCAAATTATTGACGTCAACAAAACGGGTGTAATGCGACAACGCCCCCCAGCGTGCAAAACGTGTACCTTGTGCCGGTTGAAATTGCGGCAAAACTTCGTCGCTCGTCGCCACGTTTGAATTGGCAACTGATGTGAATAGGGGGCCGGCAGACGAAGCGACCAAGCCACCTTCACCTTGATCCGTAATCGCATTGGCGACGGTGTACACATCCGTTCGTTGCTGGATCAAAGGTATTCCAGGATAGGTGCTTGGAAAAGTGCCGTAGCCGACTTGATTATTGTTTGGAATAAAGTGCGGATCGTCACTCGCATCGACATTCGCATAAGCATGGGCATATTGGCTAAGCAAGACCAAAGCCGCATGATATAAATCCGCGATGGATGCGTAGACCACAGCTTGATTCGGTGGCGGAAACGTGCCTGTCGCTGGTTTTTCAATCGCGATCAGCGCCTCCATCACATCCGGTAAATTTCCTATCGTGGTTACCAGAGCTTGACCTGATGTTGGCTCCAAATGTGGCACCACAATTTGCGTGCCCGCCATTGCAGTCAATTGCGGAATGCTAGGCGTCACACCAAAGGAATTACAGAGATTAGACGCCAATTGCAAATGCAGCATTTCCTGAATCGCGACCGACAAAATCTCTTGTTGCGCCGAGTACAAAGGCATCGTCGCCCCATTGTCGGGCGAATAATTCAAAGCATCTTGTGTGAACGAATACACGGCAGTCAGGTACAAAGGAATCGTTAAAAATTCCACCTGCACCAAAGCTTGTAAATGGGCTTTCAGTAAGTCAGCATCCTTGGCGCTAAAAAGCGTGGCTGCGGTTTGAAGAGTCGCTGCAGTAGTCATGTAAGTCTCTCGTAGTGTGGTTGAATGGTTGCTGATGAATTTTTGCTGGGGACTATTGCCGGAAAATCTGCCGATAATCCTTGAGAACATTTGTCGTTCCATTGATCTCCAAGCCAAGAAACCACGAACGCTTATATCAAATGTGCAAAGACAATTAGCAATAACCATGCCAAAAGGGGAATGAGGCTGAGCGACATGCGCAAAATTGCGCAAGGTGTTTACTGCGGCGATACCGAACGAGCTGGCGTTGGTGCAATTTACATGTAATGAAAAAAACCACGTGTTAAAACCAGATTTCCCCAAGCCGACTGATGGGTGAGCCTGGCTATTCGTTAAGTTACCGCGTAGGGTCGGTGCAACCCGCGCAGCTCAGGTGGGCTATGGGCTGGCGGCGCGGGTTTCACCCGTCCTACGACTGCCATCGAGTTCAGGATTTAAAAATCTAAACCCCTCAACGCCGAGACGCCGAGACACAGAGGAATGCAGAGAAGGCCTTTGTTACGGCATTTTTTCCTCTTTTTCCTCTTTTTCCTCTTTTTCCGTTTTTTCCGCGTCTCAGCGCCTCAGCGTTGAAGGGTTTTTTCTAAATTCAGACCCGCTTTTACCCACGCAGTTTCAAGTCGCCATTACTCTGACAAGCGCGGATTTGCGCGCGCCAAATAAAACCATTCATCCTCCGCCGCCGCATTCGCATCAGGAAAAATGATGCGTCCCTCTTCTTGTGCGATGAGTGCCGTGCCGTCGTGACGGTGGCCTATCAAATCGCCTTTTTGCAGACAATCAAAACTGCTCCAAGGCCGCGCAAACTGGTCGTCTGCGTGATGTTTATCGACCACTTCATAAATTCTCAGCGCTTCCATTTGCGGATTGGCAATAGGCTTTTCACCGGCCAACACCTCAAGGTAGCGCAGGGTATTTAAGATGGCTTGATAGGCCACTTCGGGGGCTTTAGGGTCTTGGTGCTGACCGCATTCTAGTGTCAGTGCGTAACCACCGACTGAGCGCATGTATTCGGTAGTGCCGACACCGAATTGGGCGTCGCTATTGTGACTGGGTGCTGCGCGATTCAAGGTTTGTGATCTGGCTTTGCGGCGCGCTACGCCATCGGCGTAGGTGCTTAACCAACCATCGACAAAGCGCTGCACGCCCAATCGCTGCGCCAAATTTTGTTCTTCGTGAGCAAACTGAAACGGCTCCACCTCGCCCTGATTATTTTCGGGGCCGACCATCACAAAGGCTTCTCCTTGTGCGCGAAAGGAATGCAGATCGAGTAAGACTTGATGTTGCGCCATGATCGGGCAAAGCCAATTGGCGACATGGTCTTCGAATTCTTGCGGGTCCTCGGTTGGTCGCAAGCGCCGATTGAGATTGCGATCGCCTTGCCTTTGTCCGCGTTGGTAAGCTAAGGTATTGGTCACAGGAATAAAGGTCACCATGCCGCTCACCAGCTGTAATTCCTGGCGCTCAATTTCCGCAATCACTCTGCGTATCGCGATGCTGCCGCACACTTCATTGCCATGCACGGCGCCAGAGATCAAGACCCGTACACCGGGCTTAGGTGAGGAAAAAGAAACGCTTTTAAAATGAGGGGTATGCATAATGGGT
>CAYXJI010000020.1:10960-20654 GCA_964465175.1 uncultured Burkholderiaceae bacterium
TCGCGCTGGGCGGAATTTGTGGAATTGGTCGAATGGGTCGAATGGGTCGAATGGATCGAATGGATCGATTGGTTAAATAACATGCTTGTATCGGTAATTGTTTTATTAACGTCGAATACCAATCCTTAGCGCGGAGATAATGATTCGTCTTTGCGAGGCTAGCACACAGTCTATCGCGTCTTGCCCATCATCACATATTCTCAAAATTTGGCTTGATATGCGAGTGAAAAATGATCACCAAGGCATGCGAAAAGGTTATAGCCTGCTGCGATCTTTTCATTGTGAGTGATGATCGCCTAAGCATAAGATGAGCCTTCGACCAATCGATGGAATGAACGCCCTACCACACTGACGAAAAATGATGCCCTTACCTTCACCATCCCTATCGACACCGCAAACCCGCTTGCCAGCACTAGGGCTAGGAATAGATGCAGGCGGCACGGCGAGTCGTTGGGCGCTTGCCAACGAGCGCGGCGAAATCGTAGCGCATGGTCAAGTGGCGGGAATGACTGCCTTGCAAGTCAACACGGATGCGGGCCGCGCCACGCTGCAAAAAACATTGACGGAATTGGTACAAGCCGCTCGACTAGCGACGGCCAACTTGGGCGTGATAGAACAAGTCCAAGCGGGCTTTACTGGCTTTGACCCTAGCAATCCTGCGCTGACAAAACTGCTGGCGGCGATTCTCCAATTGCCTGCACCGCAAATCCACATCACCAACGATATTGAAGTCGCCTACCTCGATGTATTCCAAGCTGGAGAAGGCTACTTGGTCTACGCTGGCACGGGCTCAATCGCGGCCTATATTGATCCATCGGGCAGCTTTCATCGTGCGGGGGGGCGCGGCTCTATCGTGGATGATGGTGGCAGTGGTTATTGGATAGCCCGTGAAGCACTACGCCATATTTGGCGCACCGAAGATGAGGCGCCTGGAAGTTGGCAAAATTCGCCCATGGCAAAGGCCGTGCTTGCGCACATTGGCAGTGACGACTGGCAGGTTTCGCGCAGTTTCATTACGCAAAGTTCACGCGGCGAAATGGGCAAACTGGCGCTGGCTGTCGCCTCGGTTGCTGATCACGATCCACTCGCACTCAACATCTTGCAACAAGCAGGACAAGAATTAGCACGCTTAGCAAATGCACTGTGCAGGCGGTTTGGTGACAAGCCCGTGGCCTTGGCTGGCCGTGTGCAAGAATTACATCCGGCCATTGTCCTAAGTATGCAAGCCCATCTCAACAGCCAACAACCGCTACAATTACGTACGAATCTGGCGCACATGGGAGCAGCAAAAATGGCGATCAAACGCCATCAATGAAACCTCTGCACAAGCGTAGTGAGCGGCCGAAGTTTGGATCGAGAAGCGGACCTATGCTAGGGCACAGCGCGCATCGCAGATTCGAAATTCGGTCGCGCAGTAGCTGGTGCAGAGGTCTCTCAATCAAGGTCGCAAAAAAACACTATGCAATACCGAACCATCACCGCGCTCTAGGAGACACAATGAAACACCTGTTGTTCATCGCATTGGCACTCAGCGCACTCAGCGCCGTCAGCGGCTGTAGTACGCAAAAATTTGCCATGCACCAAGTCGATACCAGCATCTCGTCCAAGAGCCAGGGCGAGCGTGTGCAATTTTTGATTTTGCATTACACCGTGGGCAATATGGAAGGCTCGCTCAAAGAGCTTAGTCAAGGCAAAGTCAGTAGCCATTATTTGGTGGGGGAAGACATGCCAACCAAGGTCTATCGCTTGGTCAATGAAGACAAGGCGGCCTTTCATGCTGGCGTGAGTCAATTGAAAGATTATATCCGCCTCAATCTCAATTCGATAGGCATAGAGATCGTCAATGCTGGCTATGTCGAGACTGCGACGCGTCGTGGTTACACGCCATTTCCCGAAGGTCAAATCGAGGCCGTCCTCACCATCATTAAAGATGTGGTGGCACGCTATCAAATCAAACCAGAGTTCATCCTCGGCCATGGTGAAATCGCGCCTCAAAGAAAGCCTGATCCAGGCCCTTTATTTCCGTGGAAAAAACTGGCCGAAGCAGGCCTGATCACTTGGCCAGATGAAGCGCAAGTTGCCAACCAAAAAGCGATCTTTGAACAACAATTACCCGACATCACTTGGTTTCAACAAAAGCTCGCCTTACATGGTTATGCCACGCCGCAAACTGGGGTGTTTGATGAGGCCACCAAAAATGTCTTGGCCATCTTTCAGACCCGCTACCGACCTAGCCAGTATGATGGCTCGGCCGATGCCGAATCGGCGGCGATTTTAAGTGTTTTGACCGCAGGTAAAGACGACAAAAAACCATGACACTAGTTGATCTTGATTTATTGGGGGCGCTGGGCATCGATGCAGCCGTCCTCGCTGCACGCCCCTTATCACCGCATCTTGAAGCCAATGAATTAGTCGTCGCCGAAGTAGGCGAAGAGGACCGTCAGTTTATGCTCACACCGGCCACCAGTGCCGCATGGTCGCACATGAAATCGCAAGCGCAGCACGATGGCATCAACTTGCTCATGGTATCGGCGTTTCGCAGCGTGCAAAGGCAAACCGAAATCATTCAACAAAAATTGGACGCGGGGCTAAGCATCGCCGACATCCTCAGCGTGTGCGCCCCGCCCGGCTTTAGCGAACACCACACCGGACGCGCGATCGACATCACATGTCGCGAAGCCCCCGATTTGGAAATCAGCTTTGAAGACACCGCCGCATTTGTCTGGCTACTGCAACACGCCGCGACCTATGGCTTTCGCCTGTCCTACCCGCGTGACAATGCCGCTGGTTTTGAATATGAGCCTTGGCATTGGTGCTATCAAGACGCCGCGACCGTTTGCGGTGATCGCTAAAAATATTTCTAAAAGACTTGCCATGAACTTCACCTCTTTATCACTTTCCAGTCTGTGCCTTTTCATCGGCCTCGCGCTATGCCCAGCCTGGGGCAAAGACCAATCCACGCTCAAATCTATGCCTAAACTAGACCAGCAATTACACGCCACCCTCGATCATCCCAGCCGCCCGCTCGCGAGCGTCTCGGCCATTGCGATTAAATCGGGAAAGCTGGTGTACCAAGGACATTTTGGTGCGCGTGTGATTGAACCGCAAAGTGGCAATCCTGCTTCGCCACAGTCTTTGCCTGCCGACGCACAAACTCTGTACCGCATCGCCTCAATTTCTAAGATGGTGGCGACTATCGGTGCGCTACGTTTGCTTGATCAAGGCAAGCTCGATTTAGATGCCGACATCAGCGACTATCTTGGCTATCGCGTTCGCAACCCGCACTTCCCTGATGCCAAAATCACGACGCGCATGTTGGTCTCGCACACCTCTTCGCTACGCGACGACAATGCCTACAATTTCCCCATCAGCACCAGTATGCAGAGTTTTTTAACCCCCGATGGCGCGAACTATGGCAATGGCGCGCAATGGGCAAAACCAGCGCCTGATCACAATGCCGCACCGGGACAGTATTTTCACTATGTGAATTTAAACTTTGGCATATTAGGGGCCGTGATGGAGCGTGTCAGCGGTCAGCGCTTTGATCTTTATATGCGCGACACGGTACTCAGACCGCTAGGCATCGCGGGTGGCTACAATCTCGAAGAGCTGAGCCAAGAAGAAGTCAATCATCTCGCGGTTTTGTATCGCAAACAAAGTAATGAAAGCTGGAATAGCGCCGGCCCGTGGGTGCCACAAGTCGACAATTTGCTCGGCAAAATTCCCGCCAAACGTGCGGGTATAGACAACTATGTGTTAGGTAGTAATGCCACACTCTTTAGCCCACAAGGCGGCTTGCGTATCAGCGTTGAAGGTCTAAGTAAAATCATGTTGATGCTCATGAACCACGGCCAATACCAAGGCGTGCATATTCTGAGTGCCAAGAGTACCGCAGCATTATTGCAGCAAGAATGGCACTACGATGCGGCAAGAAATAACGGCGACACCGACCGCGGCCTGATGCGCGCTTGGGCGCTAGGGACACAGATTTTTACTGATAGCAGCGCACCCCACAACGGCGACCGTTTAGTCGCGCAAGGCGGCTTTAAAGCGGTCGGTCACTTGGGAACGGCTTACGGTTTGCAATCAGGATTCTTTTTTGACCCAATTAGCCGCAACGGCATGATTTACGCCATCGGCGGCGTGAGTGCCGATCCCGATCAAAACGTCTCTGCATTTTCTAGTCTGAATAGCTGGGAGACCGATGTACTCGACGCCTTGTATCGCCACGCGATTGTGGGGAAATAAGTCGGTGCTGGTATTTCGATGTTGGCGAATGCTAGGGCTACTTTTTTTGCTCCTTAGTTTGTTAGAATTTTCACCAACACTGTGCCACGCTGGCGAAGTGCGCGGCACTTGGCTCACAACCACCGCCAACGACGCCATAATGAATCCACTGCACCCCGAAGTCCAACAATTTTTATTCGACCTCGTGCTAGAAGCCATCGATCATTACGACCTCGATGGCATACAAATGGATGATCGCATCGTGTGGCCTTACGTGACCATGGGTTATGACGCCTACACAAAACAAATTTACGCCAACGAACATCAAGGCAAAGCACCACCGCAAGATGCCCACGACCCCGCATGGATGGCTTGGCGCGCCGACAAAATCAATGCCTTCGCCAAACGCTTTACCCTAGCCATCCGCGCCAAACGCCCCGGCCTTATCCTTTCATTATGCCCTGCGGTCTACCCTTGGTCATGGCAGCATTACCTACTCGCATGGCCAGCGTGGAGCGCGTGGGGGAATGGTGATACATCGACCGAACTCAAACCATCCTGGGATGAATTCATTCCCCAAGCCTATCGCCTGTCGTATCGCGATTTCGCCAGCACATGGCAACAGCAAGTCGACGCCGTGCGCGCGGCTGGCGGCAATCCTCACACCAATTTACTAGCCGGCATACGCATCGTCGGCGACGGCCCAGACGCCAGTTGGCAACAACTACGCGACGCCATTGAACTCACGAGAACGATGGGCAATGTCGGCCATGTCCTATGGTTCAGCCACGGCGTGCTCGATCTCTACCACAAAGAACTGCAGGGCTATTACGCACAAACAGGCAAGAGCGAATCGCCGCATTTTCCGACAGGATGGCGGGAAGCTGCGATTCCCTTAACGGCAATCGCTACCCCTACCGAAACAGCAAAATCACCAATTTGGACTTACACGCCATCCCCAACCAAGCCCATACACGGCACCTATCGCCTGATCGGTTTTGATGGTGAACAATGGGACTATGTGGGTAAAGTCACCTTGGAGCAAAATGCATCGCCAGCCAAACGAACTCTTTCAATTCCAGTCCACTATCAACAGCTAGAATTGATTCGTGATCGCCGTGTGGATATGCAAAGCCAGTTACGATAGTGACAGATCAATGCTGCCGATATTCGCCTAGGCGCGATCACCGTCATCCATCGTTTTGGCGCTAGCCTAAATACTCGTGTGCAGTTTCATGTCAGCATAGTGGATGGTTTTTGAGGTAGGGGCACAGCCCCATAGCGATGCAGCTGATCCAAAAAATGAATTCAATGCCAGCTTAATCTAAGCATCCATCAGGTGTGAGTAATGACTACATACTCATCATTCGGTGATTTTTGTGCAACCCAGGCTGCCATTCGGTGTACGCCACTTTTGATGTCGGTCTTCCAAGGATGCGCCTCATTGTCCCACTTACTATGCTCGGGATGACCCGCTTTTGGCAAGGTAAAATGAGAATTAAGCGGGTAAATATGAATCTGACCTTGCTGCGCTCGGAATGGCGCATCGGTGTCACAGTCATAGATTAATAATTCTTTTGAATAAGCATGACGCAACTTCCAGGTATATGCTTTTTTGGCAGTGTGTTGATGCTTACTCAATTTAAGTTGCAGCAAGTAGACGCGCGGACCATTCGCCGGTCTTTCTGCAACCCATGCAATGCACATGTCATCTTCCCATTTTATTCCTGTATCCCAGCTATGCGCCTCATTATCCCATGCCCAATCCTGTACATTGGCATCGGGATTCATAGGGAAGGAGTGACGATCTTTATAAATATGAATTTTTCCTTGTTGCGCCCGGAATGGTGCCGTGCTTGAGGACTCGATCTGCAGTTTTCCATTTTTATTTCTTGCAGTGAGTGTCCATTCGTAAGTCGCTTCATTAATAATCGGCGTCATCACTTGTGGCGAGGTTTTTTTGGTATGGGCATTTAAGTTAATGATCGCTTCAACCCAGCCAAATTGTTCAATATAGTCGACGTTAATGATATTGAAGCGACGTTGATTCCACTCTTTTTTAAATTTAGGGATAAAAATACTCGCATTCCATTCTGCACGGGTATAGGGAATACCTAAATGCAAAATCCACATTCTATCGTCCCAAATTGCATACCTCTCAACGACCTTGATATAATTTTCTGGAAGGTTAGAATTACCATAGGCGCCTTCCCTATCCATGCAAGCAAGCTGACTCGGATCGCCAGTCAAAAGAAAAACTAAACGCGTATTTTTATCACGCAATTCTTGCAGGCTCACCTGAGAAAAATTTTTGCCATTAAAATCGGCCAGTTTGGCCATATGATTTTTTACTTTGTTCGTTGCATGATCCCAGCAAGTAAGCGTTTCATCTGTATCGTAAATCAATAAAGTTGCGATGACGATTTCCTGGGTATTCGCATTCAAAAATGCGTTAATCTGGTCCAGCGCCACATCGAGTTTAACGTTAGTCCAGTCTGAACCATGGTAAAGCCATAGTTCGTTCTCATAAAGTGCGGCGCGTAAATCTAAGTACCGACTTCCAGCTTCTAATTGCCCCTTAATATCTAAAGCCTGACATTTACTGGCATTATTTGCAATTTTATGCGCCATCATATAGGTGCCAGAATCATGGCTGCCTGGTATGCAAATATCCTTTAGTGCCATGTTATTAAGAAAAGCTAAATCATGCATCCACGATTTAGTGTGATATTCGATGCTTTTGTGATCATTTGTTTGCTCATTGAAGTACTGTATGGTGGGCATATAGAATTTCTTTCAGTTGTATTGATGTTAAATAATTATCATAACATTACTTTAGTAAAAAATACACTTAAGCAGAAAAATGCAAACTTAAATTATGCGCAATTCAAGCAAGATCTACAGCGCCCGTAGCCGCACGATAGAGCCATTTCATGTGATGGCGCTATTGGCGCCTGCCAAGAGAAGCGAGGCGTCAGGTCTTGTTATAGCGCATTTTGGATTGAGTTAAACCCCACTTACAGGGAGCAAATCTAGCTATAGCGCATTCAATTAAAGAATATTGCATATCAACACTTGACACCAATAGGACTTACGCAAAATTGTCCCAGCTAGGCGTGCCGACGAAGACAGTGCTTGAGCACGGCGAGGCGGCAACAACGACGCTGGGGCGGTTTTGCGTAAGTCCTAACCAATTCTTGTGTCTGACGGTATGAAATTGCTCAATGGTTCTTATACCCAGTATGTCAATCGGCAGTATCAACGCGTCGGCCATGTTTTTCAGGGGCGATTTAAAACGACTTTGGCGCAGAATGAATCCTACTCACTTGTTACGTTCTCTGAATAAGAATGAGGCCGTAAGCATGGCCGAGAGAATGGAGATAGAATGAGGGCAAGTCTTGGCATCGCCTATTTTGTTCCGCGCTCTTTTTATGTCCAGTCCGTTAAATTCTCTGCTGTTCAGTCACAACTAAGCCAATAAATTATTTCACTTTCAACGACCAGCATCTATGGGTTTGCAAATTTTTCCTCCGCTACCACGTTTCAAACAATTACTCTTGCATACACTTTGGTTGCCACAGCCAGCCAATCAAGCTTTTATACCTGCGATCTTATCTCCTTCCATCATGTTGATGGTACGAGGTAGCGCAGAGGTAGTGCATGCGGATGGACGGCGCGAAAGTCTGCCTCGTTTCTTTTTGCGTGGGCCTTTCACCGAGCCCATGTATGTCGAGTACGCGCCACAGACCATCACAATGACGGTCTGCCTTATTCCTGGCATGTTATCGAAAACGGTGGCTCTAGAAATCACTAACTTACTCAATAGTTCTATGGCAATGGATCAAATTTTCGATCCAATATGTGTTGCTGCGCTCTTGAAAAAAATCGATGCAACATTTGAGGCGGGTAGTGAAGTAGGTGGTGATGCAGAGAGTAATGTACGTGATTTTCATGCTTTTCTTGGCCAAGTTTTGCATGAGAAAAAAAAGAATATTTTGGGCGATGCCATCGTCGCCGCACATAAAAAAATCTTCTTCCCCATGATGGCACTAAGCGCCTATTTTGGCATTGGAGAACGTCAATTAGAACGTCGCATACGCACAACTTTTGGCGTCAATTTGCGTGAACTACGTCGCCTAGTTCGCTTCGGTTTTACTTTGCAACGTATCGCCATTGAAGGTTCAGCATGGGGGGATCTGACCCAAGTCGCACAAGATTCTGGTTATTACGATCAGGCTCACATGCACAAAGAATTTCAGGATATGGCCGGCATCAGCCCTACGCATTTATTGCAAAGAATCGCGGCACAAGATCCTGCTTATTGGGTGTATCAACTTAGCCCTATGGAGTTCCAAAATCTCTTTATACCGCCTCAATGATGGCGTGAATTACGCCTTGATGACGGCTCGGTACAAATTTGTCGCTTAGGTACAAGTATGATTTTAGCTATGTGATTAAACTCGGGCTCAATTTTTCCACTCGGGAGTTGAGCATGCAAGCACTAGAAATTCTGAAAGAAGACCATGTTATTTTGGCGCGTCTGGATGACGTTGCCAATCTCGTCAGAACCAATAGCATGTGGTATTTATCATTTGGATTGGCTTGTTGTGCGATCGAAATGATACAAGCGGCCATGCCACGCTATGATATGGAACGTTTTGGCATGATTCCACGCGCTAGTCCACGGCAAGCTGATTTGATGATCGTTGCGGGTACTTTGACGAATAAAATGGCGCCCGCGCTGCGTAAAATTTACGATCAAATGGCCGAGCCGCGTTATGTTATCTCTATGGGGTCATGCGCTAACGGTGGTGGTTACTATCACTATTCTTACTCTGTCGTTCGTGGCTGTGACAGGATTATTCCAGTTGATATTTATGTACCGGGATGTCCACCGACAGCCGAGGCGCTAATCTACGGCATATTGCAATTACAGAATAAAGTACGCAGACAAAATTACATTTTGCGATAAGGTAAAATCGGCGCAGTTCTTTCTTAAGTAATAGTTTTAACTAATTGATTTATATAATATTTTAATTAGCCTCTTCATTGTGAACGAGTTTTTTAACCATCCAGGTTTAACTTCAAAAACTAGAAATAGATGTATCTATCAGGTTTTAATCGTCTTTAAAGGAACTCTATGTTTGAAAGATTGTTGAGTAAAGTATGTCAGTCTCTTGATTCACAAATTCAGGTGCAAGGAAAAGCAGAACATTCCCGCGCTCTGCTTTTTCTAAAGAGAGCGCCGTCCATTTTCCGAAACATGGTGATGTCTGCATTGGCGGCGATACTATTTACGAGCGGTTTTGCATCTGCGCAAACAGTTCGCTCTGAGGCCACTATCTTGTCGGATGCGAAGTCCTTCATGGCAAGCTATGCGGAGGATTTACTCGCTGGAAAAAGAGATGTCATCGTTGAGGCTGTATTTTAAGTAAAAATAAAGCCAAATTCATGTAAACGAACCCAC
>CAYXJI010000021.1:0-6229 GCA_964465175.1 uncultured Burkholderiaceae bacterium
TTTGCGTTCGAGTATCGTTCGCAAGATTTAGGAATAAATCTGCGTTTCCCTAGTTTAATTGGCTTGTTGGTGATTTTATTGTCGTTTTTCTTATGGCGCCAATTCCGCCGATTACATCAATCCGAGCAGTCTTTACTTGCCTCCGAAGCTCATCTCAAATCCAGCGAGAGCAAGTTCACCCATCTCTTTGAAAACTCGCCTCTGCCCTTGGCCTTACTAAGTTTTCGCGAGCAAAAGATAGTAGCGATCAACCATTACTTACTGCAACAATGGGGCTACACTGCCGAGCAGCTTATCGACAAAAGCTTGGATGAATTACAGATATGGAGCAAGCCCGAGGACGCCAAACTGCACTATCAATTATTACTAGAAACGGGCACCGTTCGACAATTGGAAGTGAGCCTGAAGGATAGTCAAGGGCGTGAGAGTATTTGTCAAATTTCATCGAAATGTTTTATTTCAAATACCGAGCAATTACTGATTTTCTCACCCATAGACATTTCGCGTTTACGTGAGGTTGAATCGCAGATACGCACGATGAACTCGCAGTTAGAAGAAAAAGTGGTAGACCGTACACGCAGTTTAGCCGCCGCCAATCGCGAGTTAGAACAAGCCTTGAATACCATGAAAGAGATGCAGGAAGAAATGTTCCGCTCCGAGAAAATGGCCGCCTTAGGCTATCTCGTCGCGGGAATTTCTCACGAATTAAACACACCGATTGGCAATAGCTTAATGGCGGCCAGCACCATTCACGACCATGCACAAACATTGGCCGACGAAATCAATACAGGTCAGTTGCGCAAAACACGCTTGTTGCAATTAATTGATGACACCAAAAAAGGCGCGGATATTTTATTGCGCAATTTACAGCGAGCAGCACAACTCATATTGAGTTTCAAGCAGGTTGCTGTCGATCAATCTAGCGACCAATGCCGCGTCTTCGATCTCAAAGAAACCATCGAGGAAATTCTGCTCACTTTAGAGCCTATCTACAAACGTAGCGCTTTTCAAATCAGTGTTAATCTGGAGGTCGGCATCAGCATGGAAAGCTATCCCGGTGCTTTGGCGCAGATACTCAATAATGTCGTCAATAATGCGCTCAACCATGGCTTTGAGGGACGTGACCAAGGTCATATGCAGTTGCGCACCAAGACGCTCAATGCTACGCACATCGAGATGGTCTTTATGGATGATGGCATAGGCATAGCGCTACAACATATCAATCGTGTCTTTGATCCGTTCTTCACTACCAAATTGGGTCAAGGTGGCTCGGGACTAGGCCTGCATATTGTGTACAACTTAGTCACTGAGGTACTAGGTGGTAGTGTGACGCTAGAGAGTGAAGTCGCGCATGGAACACAACTTCGCTTCATTATTCCGAAGACAGCGCCGAAAAAACATCTTAATGAAAATTAAGCCCTATTCAACCAAGAATTTCCATTAGGATTTGCGAGGAAAATCTGGGTTAAAGTTTTACTCCTATAAAAAAACCGCAACACCTATTCGTGTTGCGGCCTTTCTTTATGGCTTAATCAAATACGCAGCGCGTATTTACTTAGTAACTTCTTGCGCCTTTGTGTCAGCGGCTTTTTTGTCTTCCGCTTTCGCATCGGATTTGAGCTCGCGAGGGTTAGTCAAGCTCGCACGTTCTTTCAAATGCTCCTCCATTTTTAACCAAGCAACACCTTGTTTCAACCATCCAGGTGCGGCCTTGTCTTTCAAATGAAAATCAAAAAATTCTTTTATACGTTGCATATAATCTTTTTGATTTGGCTTCTTCAGCAGACCATGATTCTCACCTGGATACTCCAACATGAACACGTCTGTACCGGCACGTCGTAAGGTGTTGAAATATTCCACACCTTGGGTGTAATCCACCGCACCGTCTACATCATTTTGCAACATCAATAAAGGTGTCTTCACATTCTTCGCAAAGAACACCGGACTATTGCGCACATAGGCTTCCCAATGATCATTATACGCACCGAGGAAACGCCCCTGACTACTCTCAAAGATAGCCTGGTTGGTGCTACCAGAGTTCTTATACACCAAGCTATACATGCTGATCATATTTGTCAAAGCAGCACCTGCAGATGCAGCCTTAAATGCATCAGTTTGGGTGACTAAGAAAGCCGTTTGGTAGCCGCCCCAACTATGACCTTGCAAGCCTACTCGTTTGGCATCGACCACGCCTGTGGCAATTGCTGCTTGCAAAGCAGGAAGTACGCTTTCTTTGGCACTGACGCCAGGATCGTTTAAACGATACGTGATATCAGGCGTCAATACCGCATAGCCATGACTCGTATAGTACGAGCGATTAAAGCCTCCACCACCAACGATAGGTGGCATATAGCTATTCAATCCTTGACTGAGTTTTTCGTAAATGTACACCACAGTCGGGTATGCTTTACCTGCTTGATAATTCGTCGGCAAAAACAAAGCTCCTTGCAATTTTTTCCCATCGGTGCCGACATAATTAACCAACATGGTACCGCTACCCATGGTGTAATTTTTTTCTTGACTCATCAGGTCAGTGAGCTTGCGCGCATCATTGAGCGTGACGCCACTCACATACAAATCCGGCGCTGTAATCGCGGTCTCTTTTGAGAGGAGAAAAACATCCGCTTTCTCCGCCTTCAATAAACGACGATAAGCGGCGTCATCGAACACTAAACGTTTCGCAGAGCCATTCGGTTCTAGCCGCAAATAGCCAGCTTTTTTTGTCCATTCACCATAGGCGCTAAAATATTGTGGCTTACTCAGATCGATGCCCTTTTCCTCTTGATCAAGCACCATACGACGTTGATAGCGGACTTGATCACGTTGACCATCACTAGTTAATTGCACCGCTTTACCGCCATCCGCTGGCATTTTCCAAATATCCCAACCGTCACTCAACAACACAAATCGACTGTCAGCGCTCCAACCAAATGGCTGCACTGGTGGTTTGATCAAGTTATGGTCATCGTCCAGATTAATGAAACTCGCATTCAATCCCGCCGTTAAATTATGGCGCTTACCGCTTGCCATTTCTACGCTGTAAAAATGGCCGTCTTCGTAATGTAAATAATGGCGACCATCATGAGCTAAGGCGAAAGTCCAACTAGCTTGCTTATTCAACAAACGACGATCACCATTTTTCAAATTGATCGCATACACATCACTAAAGCGACGACCGTCCATACTTGCTTGACGCTGGTATTCACTATCATCTTGCGCCAAGGCCCAGTCACCCGCCAAAGGTAGCGAGACATTGGTCAATTTTTCGTCGCCCAAGCGAACGAACTTCTCTTCAGCAACACGATACAGTGCTGCAGCGGATCGTTTTTTATCCATGTCCTGCTGCACTTTTTGCTGGGTCGGCAGACGTTTATCTTGATGATGCCATAACACTAGGTTCACTTTTTCATCTGCTTCTGGTTCTTTCTTTTCTTCTTTTGGCTTTTTCTTGGCTTCCTTAATGCCAAATGAAATCCACGCAAAATCTTTACTCCAGCGCGGCTGTGCATCGCCAGAGATCGTCATATCTGCAGGGAAGTCTTTCAATTTCGCGGGATCGATCGTGGTCTTCACAAAACTTTGATTGCCATCCAAGCGAAAACCAAGTGCATGCCATAATTTGTCCTGATACGCTTTATCCTCTATGCTTTTCAAGACGGTGAAGCCGTTACCTTTGTCATTCCACAATAATTTCTCATACACGAACTCACCTTCTTCGACCACTTGGCTGCTGCCATTATCTAAGCTGTGGACGATCACCGCATTGCCTGCTTTGTCGTTCGCGTCCACCAGATAGCTCAGAAAACGCCCCTCATGATCAAACGCAAATTCTGAGACATTGCCTAGATTAAGTAACACACCTGTCTTTAGATTCTTCAATAAAAGATCAGCGCCTTTGGGTTTGGCTGGCGCTGGTGCGGCTCCGGGCGCGGCGGCTGACGGCGCCATCGGCACTGCACCATCTGCTGCAAATTTATGCATAGCAATCCAGGCGCCACGTTGATTGGCAAAGCTGAATTTGCGCACCTTCTCTATGGTGCTTGCTTTACCCGTTTTTAGGTCGACCAAAGTCAGCTTTGTTTGTATCGGTTTCTTCGCTTTCTTTGCAGCTTCCTGCTCTTTCTTCGTCATATGCGAGGTAAACGACATCCAAAATCCGTCATCAGAAAATTCAAATGCACCAACACCTTGCCACGCTTGAAAACTAAATTCTTCTTTGGTATTCAGTGCTTTGACGACGACCGTTGCATCACCCTCAGCCTCGGCAATACGCCAAGCTGCCCATTGACCATTAGACGCAATCGCGACAGAACTAATGCCTTTCCACGCGGCCATATCTGCGATTTCAATCGGACGTGGTATTGCGGGAGACGTCTTCACCTCCGCTTTTTTTTCACTGCTTTTGGCCGCAGGAGTTTCCTTGGTGGTGACCACGGGACTCGACTGTGCCAACAACTCTGCGCTGACGAACAGCAAGCTCAAACTGACTAAAGGAAAAGCAGGATGCATGGACACTCCAAAAAGAAATTAATTATTAGAAATGAATAAAATCAAAACGCAACAACAATACCAGACTCTATGGACTATGCCATTGCAACATAGTTCCAATATAAGAGAAATGTTGGCATTGTTCTTATGAAGCGAGCATCGCAAAAATGCGTATTCGCTGAGGACGAGATTCGACTAACTTGTCGCAATGAGCGATAGCGTTGTTCATTGCTATCAAAATGTCCGAAATAACGCTCTGGAATATTAACGAGTACTGTCGTTGAAGCGAATGCCAATTTTGATTACGTCGGGGGGATAATATTTCTGATAGGCGCGTCGCACTTCTTCGAGATTGGCATATTGATCAAAATAAGTTTTCAGTTCACGCTGGTCAGCCAAGCTTAGCGAAGTTTTAGAGATATAAATGCCACTCTCATTCCACTGCAGGCTCTCCAATTTTTCATAGCGAATTTTTTTTATGATGTCTCCAAATGCGGGATCTATTTGGACAATACCAGAGAAAATAGTAGGCGCCATGATGGTCACATATTTGGAATTACTTCGCATTAGCCTTGCCACCGATGGGGCGTCGGATTCAACGATAACGCGACCCAACTGACTCATCTCAGCCACAATTTCTTGATAAGCGGGGCCATAATCGTAAGCTCTTACTACCAATAACTTTAGCTCACTGTGCGAGTACAAGTCAGTTGCGCGCTCAATTGGCGCATGTTTTGCATTGACAGCAATGAGCGTTGCGCGCAGTTGAATTAGATTAAAAAAAATCCCTAACTTATCGCGCCGAGCTGTCTTTACTGCACCGACTAAGAGGTCTGACTGTCCAGTTTCAAATAAAATTTCTTGTCTATTTTTAGGCACTAAGGTGTATTCGAAACGACAATTACTTTTTGCCTGAATGATGTTGAGGACTTCAGGTAATATGCCCGAAAACTTTTTATCCTTTACGATCACCGAATAACCATAAGCAGTCACCGGCACCTGAATCGGGCGCGAGCAACGACCATGAGCTGTCGCAGCGAGAAACAAGCAGCTTAACAGCAGGAGGTGAGGAAAAAGCTTAAGATTCTTGATCTGCATTATCATCTGCATAGTGTTTTTCACATCGATCAACATAAGAAGCGTGACAATTGACGACATCCCCAATATCGACTGAGGACATCGAAAGTTCACCCCAATCTGGGGCAAACAGCGTACTAATAACTTCATTTTGCGCTTAAATCGACGCATTGACCACTTGAGCAAGCGTAATCAGCAAAAAATAAAATCCCATTTGTGCTGCTGTAGACGATATACGACAGATTTAGTCATCATCCTTTTCAAGCGAACGCCCGACCCGCAATACCAGTCGCAAAGCCCCACCCCTCAAGATAGCGTCGATTTGCTCAGAGGCGAGAATGAGGCATCCACTTTTTGCGCTAAAAAAATGGCTCGCGAAGCGCGACTTTTTCCACTTTTACAGATAAGATCAAAACTCTGTTCTATATACTCAAACACCGGAGCTCATCATGTGGAGATCATCAACCTCAAAATTTGACATGACGATAAGACTTGGATTGTCAATTTCGTCTCGTATTTTGCTCATGACGTGGCTAGCAATAACGCCGTTCTGCTATGCACAGAGCAATCTGCCAAGCAGCAATCCTAAGTACGATGCAGCAGCGGCACAACGCACGGGAGGCGATCAAAATGGCATGCGTAGTTATGTGTTAGTAGTGCTTAA
>CAYXJI010000021.1:6239-20650 GCA_964465175.1 uncultured Burkholderiaceae bacterium
GTCGCGGCATTTTTAGAGCAGGCTCAAAAAAAGGCTTAAAACTGGCCCAATCAAAGTGAGCGCAGGTAAAGAACGTGAAGAAATGTTTGCCGGCCATTTTGCCAATATGAAACGACTAGCAGCGGAAGGAAAATTGGCGCTTGCGGGACCGTTCGATGGCGTCGATGGTTGGCGTGGCCTCTTCATTTTTGCGGTAAAAGACATAGAAGAAGCCAAGCAACTCACGGCAACAGATCCCGTTATTATTAAAGGGGAAATGATTGCCGAGTACCATAAATGGTATGGTTCCGCCGCGCTCATGGAGGTAGCGCGTATTCACGATACCTTGAGTGAAAAAAAACCATGAGCGATCAAGTCAAGGTCTATAAGCTATAACTCAAGCGCGCATAGACGAATCGTCCAGAGCGCCCGAACGGTGAATAATTTGAAAACGAGGTCGCGCCCGATGTGTTTAAAATCGGCAAACGCGGATCGGCATAAATATCAAAAACATTATCCGCGCCAACGGCGATTTTCAATTTTTTACTCAGCTGATAGCGAAACTCGATATCGACCAAAGTTTTGGGTGACAGCAACTGATCCAAAGCGGCTGTCGTTCCCGGATCTAAAACTTCGCCATAACGTGTCGCACGCAAAGTCGACGCATAATCACCCAGTTTCCAATCCACACTGGCATTGATTTTATTGCGAGGTTGACCGCGTTCCAAGGAAAGCACGTTAATGCGGTCAAATAACACAGGCGCGGGCGATAATGCCGCTAACTGCGCGGTTTGTGGAACTTTGCTCACTTCAGTTTTCGTAAAATTCCCTGCTAAAGTAAAATCAAAACGCCCGACAGAGTCAGTCAATAGCGGCCAATTTGATACGATATCCACGCCCTTAGTTGTAGTGTCCACGCCATTAATAAAGAAGCGACCACCACCTATTCCGATAAAACCTTGCGCGGTTAAATAATTACGAACGTTCGTGGCAGTCAGGTTTTCAGATAAGACGATTCGATTGCTTAATTGGATGCGATAAGCGTCGATCGTAACGCCCAATTTGCCTACACTAAATACAGTCCCCAAAGACTGATTAAATGATTTCTCCGCGTCTAGCGGTTTCGCACCCAATGCAATTGCAGCTGGGTCAGTTGGCTTAAAGGTGGTAATTTCGAACGGGACACCATTAATAAAATTGGTCGCGGTCGAAGTGAAAAATTGTTGTTGCGGCGACGGTGCTCTAAACCCATTTTGCACAGAGCCGCGCACACCGAAGGCTTTATTAAAATCATAGCGCGTCGCAATTTTACCCGTCACATTGCTGCCAAAATCGGAATAATGTTCTGCGCGTAACGCGGCAGACGCTTGCCAAGCCTTGGTGAAATTGGTTTCCAGATCAATATAGGCACCGATTGCGCTACGATTATTGTTCGATGCATTGGCGGGTGTAAAGCCAGGAAATACCTGCGCACCCGGCGCGGTTGGCGTGCCATTACCTAATTTTTCACCACCAAATCGGTACGAATCTGGCTCACCGGCGAACAGACTATAGCCTTCTCGGCGCGCTTCAAATCCAGTAGCAAAACTCAAAGGCTCAGCCAATTCTGGCATAGTGAAGCTACGCACCGCCGATAAATTAAATACCAATTGATCGTAAGAAAAACCACCCGCATCAAATTGTTTTTTGCTGGAAGGGCCGATAGAACGATTCAGCGTTTCTTTGATGGTGAATTGCATTTTATTCTTACCATAACCGAGTGAGGCATCCATATCCCACTCACCCATTAACCAACTGACACCCGCGGTCGCGCTATAGTCATCCACTTGCGGTGCAATTTTTGGTAAGAAACCATCGGGGTATACGGCAAGAATATTTTGATCTTGCAATGGGCGTCGGAAAAAACCCGCAGACAAGGCATCACGCCTTTGATAGCTAGACCATCCATACAATTTAACCCCGCCCTCCAAGGTCTCGCCCGCGTTGACAAAGACTGTTGTTTGGTTCAGATCAGGTTCACCATACCAAGCATTAAATCGATTGGCCGTTTTTTCACGCGGATCAAATGCGCCGCCGATTAAAGGATATTGTTGACGGAAATCCCAACCAGCGCGTTCAGTATTCTTTTGATCCTTTAATTCAGCAGCCACGGTCACATAACCCGTCTCACCAAACGATAAACCTTTCCACAAACTGAACGTCGCCGTATTGCCGTCATGACGGCTGCGTGAAGTGCCAGGCGCAGTCCAGTTTGCACCAGTTGGCGCGACCCCAGGAATGTAGTCGTATTCAGTGATCCGCTCACCATAACTTGCTGTCACCTCCCCACCTTCACGATCTTGCCGCAAACGTAAATTAATAACGCCCGACAGCGCATCCGAACCATATTGCGCTGAGGCGCCGTCGCGTAGCACTTCGATGTTTTTTACGATGGCCGTTGGTATCGTATTCAAATCCACCGCCGCCGCACCTCGACCTACTGTGCCATTCACATTCACCAAAGCAGATGCATGTCGCCGCTTGGAATTGACTAACACCAAAGTCTGATCAGGCCCTAAACCACGCAAAGTCGCTGGTCGTATCGTATCTGTACCATCGGTCAAACCAGGGCGCGGAAAATTCAATGAAGGTAGCGCGACCGAGAGTGCTTGATTGATTTCACTGACGCCCATATTTTTCAAGGACTCACCTGAAATCACATCAATTGGTGCCGACGTGTCCGTCGCTGAACGATTCGACATACGGGTGCCGGTCACAATGACGGACACAGGTTTTTCATTTGCTTGATTCTGATTGGGAGTCGCAGCCGCTTGCGCATAACTGGTTTGGTAAAACACGAAAGGTGAACCAAAAAGCGACGCAAGCGCTATCGCCAACGCTGTTTTTTTAGGATCAAAGTGCTGCATTGAAAACCTCCAACCAAAAAATCTCACGGAGTGAAAAACAGAAATGGGGCCTGTAGACATGCAAAAGCATGAAATCATCATGACACCACGAAAAATTGAAGTCAATCAAAGCCGCCGAGATACAACAGTTATCGAGTTCAAACACGCTTTTCGAAGGGAAAAACATCCGTGTATTTGTGCGAAAATTTTCCACGCACCATGTCAAGTTACATAGCTTACGAGTTAATTTTTACAAAATTCCAAGCAAAAATATTTACTTGTATGCGAGAGCCGTCAAAACGCCCATTCTGCAACCATATTCACGCCTTCTTTACAAAGCGAAAATCGTCTTCTCGTATCGACAGAAATAGACTAAAGTAACTCCATGCAGAAACAAAATTCTGGTCAATGAATGCTACAAAATGACATTAATTCCTCGCCTTGTTACTAACACCTTAGTTACTAGCACGCTTTTGGCATTCACGTTGCAGACGCAAAATGCTTACGCCATTACGCCTTTAAAATTTTGTTTCGAAGATACATCGCAAGCACCTTGGACACAGCCTGATGGTACTGGTTTGAACATAGAATTACTGCGGCGCGTCGAGCAACGACTAAATGAGAAATTTGAGATTACTTCGAAACCGTGGAAACGCTGTTTGGAAGAGGTACGCCTTGGCGTGCAAGATGGTTTGATAGGATCGGCGGCATCAACAGAACGACGCCAATTTAGTGTGTTCCCGAGCACACCTGAAGGTAAAGACGATCGTTCCGCCGCATTAAACGACGACTGGGCGCGGGTCTATATTCGCACCGACAGCAAAGCGCATTGGAACGGAAAAAATCTCATCAATGTGAAACAGCCAGTATTAGTACAGCGCGCTTATTTGATCGGAAAAATACTACAAGAAAAAGGATTTCAGATCAAAGAAGTTCGCACGATCCATGATGCATTATCAGCCCTCGCCGATGGTTCTGCCGAAGTTGCTATTTTGCAGAGTACGGAAGCAGAAAATTTAGCAAAATATGATTCCAGCATTAAACACAAAATCGCTATCTCACCACAAGCTTTTATTGCCTTAGCCATGTATCTACCGATCAATCGCCAAACACATGCGCGCGATCCACGTCGGATTCAAGCGATTTGGGATGCGATACGGGAGGTCAGGGCTAGTTCCGAGTATCGGCAACTGCTTACTGCCCATGGCGTGCAATTTGAGGCACGATGATGCACCAATTTATTTTACAATTGTTCAACTCAGATCAATTGCTTTCGCGCTTTAAGTCTTTTATAGTGCACCAGTAATTCCCCTCCCCTCACAATTTGGAGTTCAGCATGAAAAAACTGGTTCTCGCTCTCGCACTACTCTGTCCTGCAATGATGGTTCACGCAGCGACTGCGCAACAATCCAAAATGACCACTTGCAACAAAGATGCCACAGGTAAAAAAGGCGATGAACGCAAAGCATTTATGAAAGAATGTTTATCTGCAAAACCTGCCGCGACGGAAGAAAAAAAGACCACACCACAGCAAGAAAAAATGAAAGCTTGCAATGTGGATGCAAAAGGAATGAAGGGTGATGAGCGCAAAACATTCATGTCAACTTGCTTAAAGAAATAAATCGATAGCACAAGCTTGATTAGGTGATTCACGTACGAGAAGTTGACGTGAAATAGCTTTCAAAAAGCGAGATCAGCGAACTGCTGATCTCGCTTTTTTTGAGCGCGTTTTATGCCTGCATTGATGCGCTCACGCACAAGGTAAAAATTTTTAAAAACGCGCTAGCGTCCTGGATGAGCTTGCCCTTTGCGCTGGTTTGGCCGTAGCCACCGCTTGCATACTGTGCGTCAATTTAAAGACTGCCACAGTGGTAGCCAGATTTGCGGCCTGCTCTTGCATACTGGCTGAGGCTGCAGCAGCTTGCTCTACCAAAGCGGCATTCTGTTGTGTTACTTCATCCATTTGGTTAATCGCGATATTCACCTGCTCAATACCGGAGCTTTGCTCGGCACTTGCCGCAGCAATCTCACTCATGATATCGGTAACTTGTTTTACGGCAGTCACAATTCTATTCATCGATTCGCCGGTTTCATCCACCAAACGACCACCCGCATCCACTTTGTCTACCGAGTCACCGATCAGTTCTTTAATTTCTTTTGCTGCCGCAGCGGAGCGCTGCGCGAGGCTGCGTACTTCTGAAGCGACGACTGCAAAACCACGTCCTTGCTCACCCGCACGTGCAGCCTCGACGGCTGCATTGAGCGCTAAGATATTTGTTTGAAACGCGATCCCATCGATCACGCCAATAATGTCGACAATCTTACGTGAACTCTCTTTAATAGAGCCCATAGTGTCCGCCATTTGCGCCACAACTTGACCGCCTTTTACGGCATGATCAGAGGCCGACACCACCATTTGATTCGCCTGCTTCGCATTCTCCGCATTTTGTTTGACGGTGCTGGTCAACTCTTCCATCGACGATGCGGTCTCTTCTAAGCTGGCAGCTTGCTCCTCGGTGCGTGAAGACAAATCCAAATTACCCGCCGCAATCTCGCTCGATGCAGTGGCAATCGTATCGGTACTCATACGTACTTCAGACACGGTATTGACCAAACTCTCATTCATCTCTTTTAAGGCACTGAGTAATTGCCAAGTTTCATTTTCAGAGTCAATATTTATATTTTGGGTCAAGTCCCCGCCAGCAATGCCTTGCGCAATCTCGACCGCATAGTTCAAAGGCCCAGAAATACCGCGCACCAGCCACACACCTACCACAAGGCCTGCGATCAAGCCCATGATTACCAACACGATGGCCAAGAGTCGCACCGTACTATATTTCGTCTGTGATGCCTCGTATTCTTGTTTGCCAACGTTCAACTGCAATTGAATCAGTTCCGTCATCGGCGTGAGCACATCTTGATAGAGAGACTCCATCCTTCCATGTAAAAGTTCAGTCGCCAGTGGCAGGTTTTGGGCACGCAAGGCCTCTTGTGCCTTATTCAAACCTTGTTCAACAAATTGCTTGCGCGCAGTCACAAATTTTGCCACTGACACTTTTTCTTCGGGGGTCAAAAAAGTAGCTTCATATTCAGCCCACACCTTACTTACTTGGGCTTTGGTTTTGTCAACCTCATCCATCGCTTTGGCAATATTCACAGGGTCGACTGAAATCGATTTTGCGATGACTAATTGATTGCGATTAATACCACCAATGACACTATTAGGACTTACGCAAAATTGCGCTAGCTAGGCGGGAAGCCGAAGACAGTACAGTTGTACGGCGAGGCGAACCAACGACGCTAGCGTCTGTTTTGCGTAAGTCCTTACTATTTAATTGTCCTAAGGCCACCAAACGATCTTCATATACCGTTCGTAAGGACTGATTGACTGTCGCTAAACTCGTTAAACCCAATATTCCAATCGAAGTCATCAGCAAAGATAGGAAACCAATTACAAAGATCAGGCGCGACTTAATCATGGTGTTGTTTAACATAAGATTTCTCTGAAGTGACGAGACAAGTGTTTACGAAGTAGACGCTAATGCATAGCGATGACTGGTGCTTAGTTGGCGCTTAGCTAGCGTGTGACTAGCTATCTTGTACAAGTAAGTCGAGAACCGTTTGCGGCGTATAACGAACTTGGCGTGACGCACCTTGATATTAGACATCTTACCCCTCCCCGCAACTAACGCAACATCAAGAAAGCAGATTTCGTCTATTCCGTGACGATCTACAACACCCTTGGAGAACACTTGATCACATCATGCAAAAGATACCAATCGACAGCAGATCATGAAAATCTTATTGACGCGTATGACTCACTTTTGCAGTTTATCCCAAGGTTTCCAGCCGCGTAATAACAAGGCATTTAACACCACACTGACACTAGAAAATGCCATCGCCGCTCCAGCTAACATGGGATTTAAATAGCCCAACGCAGCCAGAGGAATGCCTACCATATTGTAGATAAATGCCCATCCCAAATTCTGACGTATCTTGCGATAGGTTCTTTGCGATATCGCGATGGCATCGGCGACCAGCACAGGATCGCCACGCATCAAAGTAATACCAGCCGTATGCATAGCAACATCCGTCCCGGTTGACATCGCGATACCAACATCGGCGCAAGCCAAGGCAGGTGCATCGTTGATGCCATCACCAACCATGCCTACACAGTCGCCCGCCTGTCGCAATGCTTCAATAATCTTAGCCTTATCAGCGGGCAAAACCTCGGCTCTCACATCCGTAATTCCTAACGCCTTGGCCACTGCATTGGCACTACCTGCATTGTCGCCACTGAGCATGATGGCCTTTACACCTAACGCATGCAAACGCGCCACAGCAAAGTGGGCATTAGACTTCACGCGATCACCAAAACTGAGTAAACCTTGCAATTGGCATTCGCCATTTTTTTGCAAGGCAAGATAAGAAACCGAACGACCTAGGCGATGTTGCTGCTCGATAGCTGCCGACAATAACTCGGTATCAATCCCCAGCTCATGCATCCAAGCTAAACTCCCCAAATAAATAGTCGTCGTCTCCACTTGCGCCTGTACGCCTCGTCCCGGCAGCGCAGCAGCATCCGATGCACTAGGCCAATTGAGATCTAATTCCTGCGCTTTTTGCATCACTGCTTTTGCCAGTGGATGCTGACTATACTGCTGAACTGCGGCAGCCCATTGCAGCAAGTGCGCTTCAGTGCCTTTGGTGCAAATGATTTCTTGCAAAACGGGTTTACCTTCGGTCAAGGTGCCGGTTTTATCAAAGGCGATGACAGTCAAACTATGCGCAGTTTCCAAAGCGTGGGCGTCTTTAATGAGAATGCCATATTTTGCGGCCACACCAGTACCGACCATAATCGCCGTCGGCGTTGCTAAACCTAAAGCGCATGGACAAGCAATCACTTGCACCGCAACCGCATTCAACAGCGCCGCTTGCCAATCACCAGTGAGCACACCCCAGGCGATTAAGGTGACGTTGGAGTTGCCCAACACCACAGGCACAAAGACTGCGCTGACGCGATCAACCAAGGCTTGTATCGGCGCCTTTACCGCTTGTGCCTGCTCAACTAGTTGAATGATTTGCGACAGCATCGTGGCGCCACCGATGCCATTTGCTTTCACCAGTAAGAGACCATCCGCATTCACTGAGCCGGCAATGATTTTATCGCCGACTTGTTTAGTGACAGGCAAACTCTCCCCTGTCAACATCGACTCATCCAGGTGACTAACGCCTTCTACAATTTCAGCGTCAACCGCGACTCTCTCGCCCGGTCTGACAATCAAAATATCGCCAATAAGCACTTCTGCCACAGGCAGCGTCATATCGACACCGGCGCGCCGCACCAAGGC
The DNA here is from genome assembly GCA_964465175.1 of uncultured Burkholderiaceae bacterium. Classification (GTDB taxonomy): domain Bacteria; phylum Pseudomonadota; class Gammaproteobacteria; order Burkholderiales; family Burkholderiaceae_D; genus Undibacterium. Next base: position 14,455 of record CAYXJI010000021.1, read on the forward strand.
ACTGGTCGGGCGCAAGGACTCCAATGCCCGCAATGCTTGCACAGTCTGATGTTTGGCTCGCGCTTCCAACCACTTACCCAGCAATACTAAGGTGATCACGACGGACGCCGACTCAAAATACAAATGACTCATGCCCGAATCGCTATGGATGCCATGCGCGAATAGCAAATACACCGACAAACCATAGGCAGCACTTGTGCCTATCGCCACCAATAGATCCATATTGCCACTACCAGCCATCAGCGCTTTCCAACCCGCTTTATAGAAGCGTGCGCCCAAGTAAAACTGTACAGGAGTCGCGAGTAACATCTGCAGCCAACCTGGCAGTGCAAAGTCACTCACTACATCGACACCAATGGAAACGTGCAATATGGGGAATAGCATTGCCAAGAACATCGGCAACACCAAAGGCAGACTCAGCGCCGCAGCAATCAATACCGGTATGAGATCAACGCGACTATGCAGCTGGGTCTTTGCCGATTTTCCAGTAGAAACTAGGTGCGCTGTGTAACCCGCTTTTTTGATCGCGGCGACGACTATATCGGCGGTGGCATCTAACGGGACATCGGCAAGCACTTCCACCTGTGCTTTTTCAGTGGCGAGATTGACACTCGCATCGACCACGCTTGGCAGCGCTTTCAATGCCTTTTCTACTCGCCCTACGCAGGAAGCGCAGCTCATGTCGGCAACCATGACTTGCAACTTCGTGGTGTGTACTTGATAACCAGCCCGAGTTATTGCGGCTATCAAATCAGGCAATCGTGCCGGCGCAACAAAATCGACCGCCGCCTTTTCCGTTGCCAAATTGACGTTGACTTGCTGTACGCCGGCAACGGTCATTAGGGCCTTTTCAACCCGAGCAACACAAGACGAGCAAGTCATGCCATTGATTTTTATACTCATTTTGATCGTCATATCAATCTCATTTTTTTACTCACTCGCATCATCAAAAAAATCTGAAGCAGTTTTGAAACAGCGCAAATGTATCGACGATACTGCTTAGTGATCATTGAAAAAGGCACTACAATCTTATTTTACCTTTTGAGGGGTCGTGATTATGCCAAAATTTCAAGTTCAAGATATGAGTTGTCAGCACTGCGAAGCAAGCATTAAGGCTGCCTTAAAAGCGCTTGATCCACAAGCAGACATTCAAGTCGACCTCGCTAGCCATGTCGTCACGATAGCGTCTTCGCTAACAAGCACCGCATTAGAAAATGCCATTCGAGATGCTGGCTATACACCCGTGTTAGCGCCATCGACCTAGAATACCGACGCCGCTTAAAGTTCGGGATAGAAAGCTGCATCAGTTGCATCAATGAGAAGTGCAACAAAGGACTACCGGAAAAAATAGCTCACGATCACGGGCACTAAAGCCGGTGCCAACACAGCAGTTAATATCCCATTTAAACCCATTCCCAAACCGGCAAAAGTACCAAGCTCTTGACTCACTTGAAACGCGCGCGCGGTACCAATGCCATGTGCGGCAAGGCCCACAGCAAAGCCTCTGATTTCAGGCGAACTGACACCCATCCAATTAAATACATAGCGCGCGATCAAAGCGCCAAAAGCGCCAGTCAGGATCACAATCGCAGCGGCGATTGAAGGCTCACCGCCGATTTTTTCGGCGATCCCCATCGCGATTGGAGTTGTCGCTGATTTGGGACCAATGGAGAGTGCTAGCGTTTGAGATCCATGCAAATAAATTGTGATAAGCACTGCCGACAAGATCGCCGTCACGCATCCTAGCACCAGCCCCACACCCAGGGGGAATGCAATACGGCGCAGGCGTGGCAACTGGCGCGCCAAAGGAATGGCCAAGGCCACCGTGACCGGTCCCAGCATTAAATGTAAGGGCTGAGCCGCAGAAAAATAGTCGGCATATGATATCTCTGAAAAGAGTAGCACGATAATCACTAGCGCGACGGCCATCACGACCGGATTGGCGAGGGGAGAAAATTTAAATTTACCGGCAATCCACATCGCCATTAAGTAAGCACAAAGAGTCAAGCTTATCGCCAGTAAGGGCGAGGGACTCAAATACGTCCAGACCGAAGTGAGCGCAGTGTTAGCCATATTATTTAGGCTCGCTAGCATCGTTTATAGCTTTTACCTCGGCAACCTCATTTGTTTCTGATATTTCCGTGCCGTGCGGATGCAGGCGAGTCTTTTGACGTACTATCAAAAACTGCATACTCGCCGCCGTCACCACCAAACTCAGCACCGTACTCACCACCACTGCCACGAGCAAAGCAAACCAATGCTGAGCAATCCCGCTAGCAGTCACCATAATGCCGACGCCAGCAGGTATAAAGAATAGCGACATATGCTTGAGTAAATGATGACTCGATTCTTCAATTTTTGCCATTAAACTAGGGAAGCTCAGCAACGCGACGAATAACAGCAACATACCGACTACAGCACCAGGAATAGACAAGCCCAAAGCAAAAACAATCACCTCGCCAAGGCACTGAAATAACAATAAAGCGGCAAGCGTGTAAAACATCGTCTTCATTTCCTTTTACGGAGAAATCGGCCAACAAAAAAAGTGGACTTAGCTTGGTAGATTTTGGCGTCTTTACGAATTTATCGCAACGCATTTACAGAGATAGTGGGCGGGATAGTAAATCCAGTGCACTCCTACCAAATGAACTGTGGTCAGCGTACTCTTTTTTGGATCACATGTGATAATCGATAGCGTCAGTTTGGCGTCTTGTCGCGTAAAATTTTCGGCAATAAAAAAGGGCTCACATTGCTGTGAGCCCTTAGTACTACTGGTGCCGGTTGCCGGAATCGAACTGGCTACCTGATGATTACAAGTCAACTGCTCTACCAAGTGAGCTAAACCGGCGGTAATCTTACCAAGACTTTTGCAATTTTTTTCGCAGCAATCTCGAAGAACAAAATTATAGACTACTTTATGATTTTCAGGGAAGGTTTTTCTGATTTTTTTTGATTTTTTTCTGTGTCATCGATTTTAGCAGCTTCCGCATTTCCCTCATCCTCGCGTATTGCGACTGCAGCTAAACCTAGGGCTGGCTTGGCCGAAGCAGTTGGCTCAGGACTGAGCGCTGGTGCTGTCTTCTCTTCCACAACAACCTCATCAAAAACCATACCTTGCCCGTTTTCACTGGCGAAGATCGCTTGCACATTAACGATAGGAACATAAATCTCGCGCGACACGCCACCGAAACGGGCTTTAAAAGTCACCGCTTCGTTGTCCATGTTTAGACCACTGGTTGCCGTGAATCCTACATTCAAAACGATCTCCCCCTTACGCACGAATTCCATAGGCACCCGCACCGCACCGCCCACTTTAACGGAAATGTAAGGCGTAAAGCCGTTATCCGAACACCATTCGTAAATAGCGCGCAGTAAATAGGGTTTGGTTGAGATTGTAGACATAGGCTAATAAGTCTTTCAGGTGAATTTCGCATCTGTGCATCAATGTGAGCCTCAGAAAACGAGAGCCACATTGAAGCACTTTCTATCTTAACGACGCATGACTTTTTCCGATGGCGTCAATGCCTCGATATAGGCTGGACGAGAGAAAATCCGTTCGGCATATTTCAACAAAGGCGCCGCCGTTTTGGACAGGTCGATACCGTAGTGATCGAGACGCCACAACAACGGTGCCACGGCGACGTCCAGCATGGAAAACTCTTCGCCTAGCATGTATTTGTTTTTCACAAATAAGGGTGCCAATTGCGTCAAGCGGTCGCGAATTTCTGCGCGTGCTTTATCCAATACTTTGGAAGAAGAGCTGTTCTTTTCATTTTCCAAGGTATGAACATGAACAAACAATTCTTTTTCAAAGTTAAATAACATCAAACGAGCACGAGCGCGTTGCAAGGGATCGGCTGGCATCAATTGCGGATGTGGAAAGCGCTCATCGATGTATTCGTTGATGATATTGGATTCATACAAAATCAACTCGCGCTCTACCAAAATCGGCACCTGACCATACGGATTCATGGTCGAGATATCTTCTGGCTTATTGAACAAATCAACGTCACGGATTTCAAAGTCCATGCCTTTTTCAAACAGGACTAAACGGCAACGTTGTGAAAATGGGCAGGTTGTACCTGAGTAGAGAACCATCATTTTTATAGTTCCTTAAAAACGATTAGGGCGAGGTGCAAAAAAAAGCAGACCTCACCCTGGGATAACAAATCCGCCAAAACACCGGCGGACGACTAATTTACTTACTTCACTTCTTTCCAGTAGGAGGCATTCAAGCGCCAAGCGAGAGTCGCTAATAAGGCCATGAACATCACAACCCATACACCCAAACGCTTACGATCATTTTGTGCCGGCTCACCCATCCATTGCAAGTAGGCAACCAAATCGCCGACGGCATTATCGTATTCGACAGCACTCATTTTGCCTGGTGTTAAGGTTTCAAAACCGACGAACTTGTGCTCAGTTTTAGTTTTATCGTGGGCATCTTCTACCGTTTTGAATTTTGCTTCACGAACACCTTGCAATTCCCACAAAGCATGCGGCATACCGACATTCGGGAACAACATATTATTCCAACCAGTTGGACGGCTATCATCTTTGTAGTAAGTGCGTAGATAGGTGTAGAGCCAGTCTGCGCCAGTGCCGTCCGCCGATGCTTTAGCGCGTGCGATCACCGACAAATCGGGTGGCACTGCGCCGAACCACTCTTTGGCATCTTTGGCACTCAAGCTGGTTTTCATCAATTCACCGACTTTTTCACCAGTGAATAACAAATTGCTCTTGATCTGATCTTCGGTCAAACCGATATCGCGCAAACGGTTGTAACGCATAGATGCAGCCGCATGGCAATTCAAGCAGTAGTTGACGAATAATTTAGCGCCATTTTGCAAAGCAGCTAAATCAGTCGTACGTTCTGGTGCGCGATCAAGTGGATATCCGCCGCTATTAGCCAAGGCTAAGGCAGGTACGAATGCCAAGGTAAGGATCAGTTTTTTAAGTAGTTTCATGCTAATTTTTCCTCGCTTAATCTGATCAATGCGCAGCAAATGTGACGCGTTTTGGCACGGCCTTAAAGGTGCCCATACCACTCCACCAAGGCATCAATAAGAAGAAGCCAAAATAGATCAAGGCACACACTTGGGAAACACGCTCACCCGTTGGGGATGGTGCTTGTACACCAAGGTATCCCAAAACTACAAACGCGATACCAAACACGATGTACACATATTTGTGCCAATCTGGACGATAGCGAATTGATTTGACTGGAGATACGTCCAACCAAGGCAAGAAGGCCAAGATCACGACAGAACCGCCAAACAAAACCACACCCCAGAATTTTGCATCCAAACCAAAAGGCATCATGCCGATAATAGCCAAGAGTGCGGCACCTGCGATAGCAGCTTTGACTAGGAAAGGTAATTTAGATTTCAACCAAATCAAGGCAACGTAAGCAGCTACACCCGCTTGTATCACATACAAGAACTCAGAAGTTGTTGCACGCAAGATCGAATAGAACGGTGTGAAATACCAAGTCGGTGCAATATGCGGTGGCGTTTTCAATGAGTCTGCTGGAATGAAATTGTTATATTCCAAGAAGTAACCACCCATTTCTGGAGCAAAGAAAACCACGGCTGTAAAGATCGTCAAGAATACCGTTACACCAAAAATATCGTGGAAAGTGTAGTAAGGATGGGAAGGCACGCCATCCACTGGATGACCATCTGCATCTAAATTTTCTTTGATTTCGATACCGTCTGGATTGTTAGAACCGACTTCGTGCAATGCGATCAAATGTGCAACTACCAAACCCAACAAGACCAGAGGAATAGCAATCACGTGGAAAGCGAAGAAGCGATTCAATGTCGCGTCCGACACCACATAGTCGCCACGTATCCACAAAGACAAATCTGGGCCGATGAATGGAATCGCACCAAACAAGTTAACGATAACTTGCGCGCCCCAATAGGACATTTGGCCCCAAGGTAAGAGGTAGCCGAAGAAAGCTTCTGCCATCAAACACAAGAAGATCGCAAAACCGAACAACCAGATTAATTCACGTGGCTTACGATATGAACCGTAGAGCAAAGCGCGGGTCATGTGTAAGTACACAAGGATGAAGAAAGCTGAAGCGCCAGTCGAGTGCATATAGCGCACCAACCAGCCCGACGGCACTTCGCGCATGATGTATTCCACCGATGCGAACGCTGATGCGGCATCGGGTTTGAAATGCATTGTC
>CAYXJI010000022.1:0-6868 GCA_964465175.1 uncultured Burkholderiaceae bacterium
ATGATGAAAGATCGTTTTCGTGCTATGCGAGTAGTGCGGAAAGAAGGTCAAGAATATTTAATCGATGTAGACGACGAGAATGCAATGGATTACCTTGAAATCTCGGGACTGAAGAAGCTAAACGAATTGGAAAGAGTTAGGTAAACAATTTGTAGGGTGGGTGCAACCCGCGCTGTAAATCACCTAAACGATTTATCGTTCAAATTTTCGTACTAAGATCAAATCACTATCTCGGCATCGTGAGAATTCTGGCGGCGCGGCTTGCACGCACCCATTTCCCTTCAGCATTATTTCCTGCGAAATGCGTCTACCCGCACATCGGTGCGGGTTGGTGATTGGGGGCTTATGCGGCCTGCCCCGTGTTCCTCAATGTTCATCACTGTCCATTATCGAACACCCTAGTGTCCGATAATGGACAGTGCCTCGATTCCATTCTTGTCTAGGGTTGACATAACACCGGCATCACCCCACCTATATGTGAGGAAATCCGACTTCTTTCTTGCTTGGCACGATGTTTGCAATACCTCTCTTGTTCAGTTTATTGAGAGAAGGTTTGTTGCATGGATAATCAACATCTGCACCCTGCAGTCAGTGGGGCTGGCATGGATAAAGTGATTCCTAAGAATCACAAAAGACGAATTGGACGCATCGTTGCGGGCATACTCGTCTGCACTACGGTCGTGGGTGGTGCTTGGTATATGTTGCCTAAGGGCTTGCCCGTCTCGGCCAGTGATCTGCGCATACAGACAGTTGAAAAAGGCGTGTTTTTTGACGATATCATTGTCCGTGCCAATGCGCAGCCGTATAGCTCGGTGTTTTTGGATTCAGTGGAGTCGGGTCGGGTTGAGGAAGTCTTTATTCAGGACGGCGCTTTAGTCAAGCAAGGTCAATTGCTGTTTCGCCTGTCTAATCCTCAGCGTAATCTCGATTTATTGCAACGTAAGGGCGAGCACACTCAGCAAATTTCTAACCTCGCGAACATGCGGGTGGGCTTTCAGATGTCGAGCACGGATCACCAGCGGCGCTTGTCGGCGCTGCAGTTTGATTTGCTGCAACTACAAAAAAAGCATCGCAGAAATCAAAGCCTAGCGGCGCAGGGATTTATCTCCACTGCGGCACTCGAGGAGTCACAAGACGCGCTAGATCGTCAGCAATTCGCGTTAGATGAAGAGCGCCAAAATCAAGCGCAAGAAGCCAAGGTCAGGTCGGCCGCTTTGACCCAAATGGAAACTGGCATACGAGGTCTGCAAACGGGTTTAAAGTTGGTGAGCTCTACCGTAGACGGCTTGGCCGTGCGGGCGCCGATTGATGGTAAATTAACCGACTTTCAATTGCAGGTCGGCGAGTCGGTGAATACGGGCAAACGCATTGGTAGGATAGATGATCCCAAGCACTTTAAGCTCGCTGCTTTGGTGGACGAATTTTATTTGAGTCGCGTCTCGGTCGGCCAAAAAGGCAATGCCCGCATGCAGGATAAATCGTATCCGGTAGAAGTGAAAACCGTTTTCCCACAAATCAAAGAGGGACGCTTTTTAGTCGAATTAAAATTCATCGAACAAGAGCCAGAAAAAATCAGCCCCGGGCAGAGTCTAGACACCACCATTACGCTCGGTGATCCAGCGCCCGCCAAAATTTTGCCGATGGGTGCCTATATCAATGATACCGGCGGCACATGGGTTTTCATCGTCGCCAAAGACGGCAAATCTGCCGAGCGCCGGCAGATACAAATTGGACATCGTAGCAATCGCCAAGTCGAAATTGTGTCTGGTGTCGATGTCGGTGACAAGGTTGTCATCTCTGGCTACACCCAGTTTATCAATGTGCAGCGATTGCAGATCAATCGTGCTGCCAAGTAAGCTCAACATGTTATCTACTATTTTTCAGAAAGACTCATCATGCTCAAATTAAACGACGTCAGCAAAATTCATGTAACGGGTGAGGTACAAACCACCGCGCTCGACAAAATTAATGTCGAGATTGACGCCGGTGAATATGTCGCCATTACGGGGCCGTCCGGCTGTGGTAAATCGACCTTGCTCGGCTTGATCGGCTTATTAGATGTACCTAGCGAAGGTGATTATTTTTTCGAAGGAAAAAATGTCGCCAAATGGCGCGAAGCGCAATTGAATCAACTGCGTCGCGGGCGCATCGGTTTCATTTTTCAGAGCTTTAATTTGATTGAAGAATTGAGTGTATTTGAAAACGTCGAGTTAGCATTGGAGTACACCGATACGCCAGCCAAAGAGCGAAAAGAACGGGTCCGTGCCATGTTGGAAAAACTAGGCATCAGTCATCGTGCCAAACATAGACCTTCACAGTTATCCGGTGGTCAGCAACAGCGAGTTGCGATTGCGCGTGCCTTGGTGGCAAATCCTGCCATCTTGTTAGCCGATGAACCCACCGGTAATTTGGATACCGCACACGGTGATGAAGTAATGCGCTTGCTGCGCCAAATTAATGCGGAAGGTACTACCGTGGTGATGGTGACACACTCATCAGCGCATGCAGCGCAAGCCTCACGGACTTTGCATTTGCTCGATGGCCGCATCGTTGTCGATGCCCTGAGCGCAGCTTAATATAATCAAGGGATGAAGATGAATTTTAGAGATTTTAAGATAGGTTGGCGCTTGTTAATCAAAGAGCCTAGTTATTCCGCCATCGTCATTTTTGGCTTATCGGTCGGAGTCGCCGTGTGTTTTTTACTGCTAGGTTTGGTGCGTCATCAATTCAGCTACGATGCGCATATCGCCGAGAATACGCAAATTTATTATGCCAAAGAGCGTTGGAATATGGATGGCTTTGGTGGTTGGAACTCTGGTACTAGCTTTCAGGCGAGGAAAGCAATGGTCGAAAGCGGATTGCCATTAATCGCTTCTGTTTATTCCCCGCAATCGATAGACGTGCGTTACGGCGAACGGGTGCAATCGATAGAGATCAGCATCGTCGATCCTGATTTTCGCAAAATTTTTGGCATCAAACCCTTGGTCGGCGATCTGGATGCCGCGATCAAGCGACCAGATGCGATGGCCTTGACGGAAGAGACAGCCATCAAATTATTTGGTAATACGGATGTGGTGGGTAAAACCTTGTTAGTGAATGGTGAGACCTTTACCGTGACTGCACTGTTAGCCACGCCACCAGCGACAACCACTAGACCCTACGCTGCCTTAGGCGGTGTCGACAATCGTGCTTGGGATAAAGGTGTTCGAAAAAATGCGGTCGAGAATTGGGGTTCAATCAACGGTAAAATTTTTGTCAAATTCTTAGATAAGCTCACACCACAAGAGGTGGAGGCGGCGATACAAGTGGCATTAAAGAAATCGTCTTTCTTCGATGAATTTATAAAACCAATTCTTGCCGGTAAAAACTTAACTTCGAATATCGTCGAATTTAAATTAGATCCACTGAGGCTGCAAAATTTAGACCCCGATACCAGTAATTCAGCGCTGCAAGACAAGAATATGTTGGCCGGACTGAGTGCCATTGCCATCTTGATTCTGATGCTTGCGATGACCAACTATTTAAATTTGGCGACGGTCCGTGCATTGCAAAGACAACGTGAAATCGCGATGCGTAAGGTATTGGGCGCAAGCTCTTGGCGCGTATTGAAACAGTTTTTTAGCGAGTCCATCTTGGTGTGTTTATTGGCTTCGAGTCTCGGTATGTTAATCGCTTGGATGGTTTTGCCGAATTTCTCCGACATGGTCTCTTTAGACTTGAGTGGGATGTTTAGCTGGAGAAGTATCGCTGCCTGCCTCGCCAGTAGCATCCTGCTAGGCATCGCAGCCGGTGCCTATCCTGCATGGTCTGCTTTAAAAGTGCTACCGAACAGCGCCTTGTCGGGACGCGGTAATGCGGAGACCTCTGCTGGTTTGAGGGTGCGCCGAATCTTGACGGTGATACAGTTCGGCACTGCAATGGGTTTAACCGCGACGGCCATCGCCGTGGCTTGGCAAACCTATTATGTGACTCAGCTTAATCCTGGTTTTGATCCCAAACCATTACTTGTCGTCAGTACCCCTGAAGGATTGAAATCGGCAAACGGACGCGCCTTTAGAGATGCGCTGGCGCGTATTCCAGGCGTCACCAAAATCTCTGCGACCAATAGTTTAATGCGCGAACTCAGCAATGGCGATTCTGTACAAAGAGAAGGTTTTGCTCCTATCAATTTACATTGGTTATCAGTCAATCCTGATTTTTTCGAAGCTCATAATATTCCGCCAAAAGCGGGGCGAATTTTTGATCCGAACGTGGATCAAATCGGCGATAAGAAAATTACTGTCCTCAATGAGAGTGCGGTGAGGAAACTGGGTTTTAAAAGTAATGAGGACGCAGTCGGGCAATTTCTCAATCTAAGAAGACAGAGCGCGCAAATTATCGGGGTAGTCCCTGACGTGAGGAATGCTAATCCACGCAGCCCAGCACAAGCCTCATTTTACTATCTCGATACTTTCGGTAGCGTATTTACCGTCCGCACTGAAGGGAATAAAGCGCAATTGCAAACGGCCATAGAGGGACTTTGGGATCGTTATTTTCCGAATGCGGTCATCCGTATGAACACCATGGAAAGCGAATTCTCAGAGCGCAATGCTATTGATATGCATGTCGCGCAATTACTAGCGGCGGCCAGTGTGATTACGATAGTGATCGCGGCATTCGGTATCTATGTGCTGGCGGCCTACAGCATACAGCGCCGTGCCAAAGAGATTGTGCTAAGGAAGTTATATGGCGCTAGTAAAACCGCGATTGCCAAACTGGTGGGGCGTGAATTTATTTTACTCGTCGGCATCGGTGCAATACTTGGTTTGCCGATGGCGATCTATCAAATCAATCGCTACCTAGCGGAGTTCCAGGACCCCGCGCCTATAGGCTGGTGGACGGTGTTTGCTGCCTTAGTGATTGGTGTATTGGTCGCCTTGTTGTCAACGCTGCGCCATACCATCGCTGCGGTGCGCATCGCTCCAGTCAAAGTGCTGCGCGATTAAGCTCAAGCACATTTAACCTGAGAATGAGTGCATGATCAGATGCGCTCATTCTTCTTTTTTGTAGCTTAGTTTTTAACCCAGGATTTCCAATTGGATTTGCGATGAAGACGGATGCACTTTTCGAGCGTGTTTTGATGCGAATGAGGCGCTAATAGCGCGCTATTAGCAACGAAGCGTAGCAAAGATAGCCGAAAATGCGCCGTCAGCACGCCAATAGCACCGTAGGTGCGCCTAAAGGAAAATCTGGGTTTAATGCATTAGGAATATCATCATGGCTTTTCAGGAAATAGCGGATCACGCCAAAAAGGCGATCAATATTGCCATCGATAATCACGCGCCTGCGCACAGTGTTCAGCATGATCGCTGGCACAAATTCAAGGAAATCGGATTAGAAATTGCGATTATTGTGTTTGCCGTCAGCCTGAGTATTTGGCTGCATGGTATAGGTGAACACCGGCACGAACAACAGCAAGTACGTTCTTTTTTGCTGGGACTAAAACGTGATCTTCGCGCTGATATAAATCAACTCTACATCGTGATGAACGAAGACCAACAGCGTCAACAACAACTACAGTATTTGTTGGAGTTGCCGCCATTTGAAAAGACCGATCAAGCAAGGTTCGATTTGGCCTATACGGAAATCACTAAGAGACATGCATTTACCCCCATCATGAGTCGCTATGATGGCTTTAAGTCGAGCGGAAAGTTAACCAATATTGAAAACAATGTACTGTTAGAGCGCATCACGAATCTGTATCAAAGTCAATTATCAATTTTGCGCATTACCGAACAAAATTGGATGCAACAACAAGCTAGTTTGCAGACTTATTTGGACAATGATTTCTCTGGCGATGACAACTTAGCTCATCACTACCAACTCATCAACGCACGCAAAGGCAAACGACTCGCAGCTCGTCTACTTGAGAGAAACAATCTACTCGACACGTATCGCAACTACATTGATCTAGGTGCGGCGATTATCAAGGACATTGATGCCACATATCCGGGAAATGAGGAATCGAGTTTTTTTTCGCAAAAGAAATAGACGCTGGATAAATCAAGGCAAGAAGGTATCGTCCATTTTCTTGTTCGCTATGAATTTTACGGTATTCTGAAAATGTTAGCGTCGTGACTTGCTCCCGCTGCGCCGAACACCCCCAAAAACTTCGTAACCTGAATCAATCCCCTTTGCTTATAGTGCTAGAGCTGAAGCTTGTTCATTTTTTGTGGCAATGTTATTGTCTCAACTCGAAAAAATGGGAAGGATACACTTATGTACGGCGAACAGAAACCGCAATTCAATCCTTATGTACCGCTAATGGATCTCGATATGGCGGCGTTGGCCACGGTAAGCTCGAAAGAAGTAAAGCGCCCAATTAGTGTATGGCTGATGCAACTTATACTTTACATCTCTGTTGGCTTGATTGCCATTGGCTTTTTCAAGGGCATGCGCGAACTCATTAATCATGGAGTTCCTGACACTGGTTTATGGAGAGTCCTCGTTAGCATACTATGCCTTAGCGCATTGATTGTTGGGGGCGTCTGGACCGCTATTGCCCTGTATCGTCGGCGTAACTGGAGTAGGTGGGTTAGTCTGCTTCTGTTGACACTGTTCTTGGCTTTCATTATTTTTCGCAAAGATACTACTTATTATGCGAACGATGCTCAACGTATCGGCGGCTTTATTGGCAGATACGTCGTTTTCTCGGTGCTGCTGATCTGGTGGGCTTATGCAATTGCTTTTTCAAATAAGGCGAAGCGTTATTTTGAGACTGGTTCAAGTATTTGATATTTTTTTATGTCTGTTGAGAACTAGTTGCCGCAACGTCGTGCACCCTTCAAAACTCCGGTTCGAGTACATTTATTTTAATTGTTGAAAGAGG
>CAYXJI010000022.1:6878-20616 GCA_964465175.1 uncultured Burkholderiaceae bacterium
TCAAAGCAGAATTTCAAGCGCCGGCATCGTTGTGTTCTCGGTATGCTTGTTGAGTGCCTGTCAAAGTTATGTGGTCAAAGATTTGGATTTGATTCGTCCTGATCACTTGACGGGTTATAAGACCAAGAAGGTTTTTGATGCGCCGCAATTGCAGGCAATTTTACCGCAGGCCGTGATGCAAGAAGAGCGTGTTTTAAGTGCGCCGGGTCTAGTCGGTGCGGTTGAATCGACGCAGTCTGCCCCCTTGCTTGGGATCTCTGTGAAGCTGCCCGATGCAAAAACGACCGTGCTGTATTTCGGTGGCAATCTCTCGCATGTCGACGATAATGGTCCGCGCTTAGCTCGTTTAGCTAGCGCATGTCCCATGAGCTATACGACCTTTGATTATCGCGGTTATGGTCGCAGCCTAGGGATGCCTGATGTTTTAATTTTGCGGGATGATGCTTTGCGTATTTACGATGCTGTGCGCGCAAAAACCACCGGAAAATTAGTCGTGCATGGCTATTCTCTTGGCAGCTTTATCGCGGGACATATTGCCGCGAATCGTCCTGTGGATGGCTTGGTGCTAGAAGGCAGTGGCACCACGCCTTTGGAAGTGGTGCAAGCGCGCATTCCTTGGTATTACCAACCATTCGTGACGGTCACGGTGTCGGATAATTTGAAGCAGGTTAATAATCTTGCTGCCGTATCTAAGCATAGCGGCAAAATTTTGATGGTCTCTGGTGAAAATGACGCGTCGACACCAGAACCATTGGCGCGCAAGCTGTATGACAGTCTGGTATCAACACAAAAAGACTATGTGTTGGTGGCGAACGGCACGCACTACAATTTACTGAATGACCCTAGGGCGAAGAATGCCTACTGTCAATTTGTGCTGAATTGATCTGTGATTAGGATGACAGTTTTTATGCACTGTTTTCTGCGTCGCTAGCTAGCGTTGTGCGGTGAGTTTGAAAGAGCGGTGTTGCATCAGCGCGCAGCCGCTTTTTGCTTTTTCACTCACCCAAGATATCCAAAGTGTCTTGCCATTGCACTGCCCAAGGCGCTAAAAAATCATGTTCTAAAAAAGCGCGTTTGAGGCGCGTCATTGGCACGCGATAGGCGTCATTGAGTCCTAGCGCTAAGGTGACAGGATTCCACTGCCACTTGTTTTTTGCACCTTTGGTACTGCTTTTGATGCGCGCACCTTCATCGCCAAAAATCGCCTCGCCGCTTATTAACACTTTTTCCAAATCAAACTTAACTAGGGCCCCGAAGGCGAGCAAGACTTGGTCTTTGCTGATGCCTTTATTTGATTCAGCGATGACGGATTTGGCGACGGTGTCTGTTTTGGGCGCCAGTGCTGCTTGCTTTAATTGCGCTACTAAGCGGCTGATTTCTTTGCGCAAAAATCGTAAATCTTTTAAAGGGGCACGGATGCCAGGCGGGGGTAGATGAATCGCAATTTTATCGGCGTCTTTGGTCATGGTCATTAAAACGTCGGCACTGCCCGCGGCCAATCTTTGCGTATCCTCCTTAAAAAATACGGGAGCGGCATAGCCACCGGTAGCGTCACCAAAGAGGGCGGGATATTGATCGTTGTAGTCTAGCCAGACATAGGGCGTCAGGCCATGACTGATTAAGTCCGCCAAACTCCATGTAGTGCCAGTTTGTGTTTGCAAGTAAGCGCAGGTTTCGTCTACGGTGGCTCGGTAAGCTAATTCGGTATCGCTCATGACATCATCTTTGTAAAAAACAGCGGTGAACACTTCCCTCAGATACTGTGATTAATGCAGTCTTCGTGCAGTACCCGCGTTGTGTCTGCGCACTATCCAAGCGAAGAGTTAAAAATTGAGAGCGCAATTATAGTTTGCTTTAGTCTAGCTTGCGCCAGAACAGTTGCCTTTCATCGAGAAAGTCATTTGCGCGACCTAAGCGCACTTTCACTACAATGCTGACGAGACCATAATAAAAAATCTATGCCGATATGAATTGCATTATGATGTTATTTGATCTGGGACTGCGCGGTGTGGGTCTTGGTTATCTTGCTTAGCTTATTGCCGAGTTTAGATTTAAAAAACCGAAAATTAATCAAAGGATATTCATGAAAAAATGGATCAATGCCATGCTGTTAGCGGCAGTCACTGCAACAGTAATCTCTAGTCCAGTGCATGCCCAAGACACTGCACTTAAATCTGCGGTCGCAACACCGACTCGCAACAAAGATAATGTGACGCGTGACGCTGCGCGACACCCTTACGAAACTTTAAGTTTTTTTGGAATTAAATCGACCATGACCGTGGTGGAGTTGGTGCCAGAAGGCGGCTGGTATACCGAAATTTTGGCACCGTATTTGCGTGCGAATGGCACATTAATTGGGGCAGGCGATCCTTTAACGGAAGATCCGGAAGGTTTCTATACACGCTTATTTAAGAAGCTATTGGATTCGAATCCAGCAGTGTACGATAAGGTCAAGATGGGGGTGTTTCAGCCATCGAAGAAAAAATTTGATTTCGCCACAGGCGGTAGTGTCGATATGGTGCTGACTTTTCGCAATGTACACAATTGGGTGAGTAAAGGTGATGAAGACGTGCGTGCCGCTTTTAAGGCTGTTTTTGCTAGTTTAAAAACAGGTGGCGTATTTGGTGTCGTTGATCATCGATTGCCCGCTGGCATGCGCCAAGCACCTGATGCGCGCGGGGGATATGTGCATGAATCTTATGTGATTCGTCTGGCGGAAGAGGCCGGATTTAAATTGGCCGCCAAGTCAGAAATAAACGCTAATCCTAAAGACTTGGCGGACTATCACAATGGCGTTTGGTCTTTGCCCCCCTCATTTGCAAATGGCGACCATCATCGTGCCCGCTATGCTGCGATTGGAGAAAGTGATCGCATGACTTTGAAATTTGTAAAACCATGATTGGCGCTCTATTTAATTTTCTTTACTGACTTTTCTTCGCCCGTCTTCCTTCTTTAACATTTTTTAATTCACCCATTCAGCTCACATGAAAATGCTTAAACAAAATTTGCTTACTTCACTCTTTGCCGTGATAACAGCTAGCGCATATTTGACGAATGCCGCTCAAGCGCAAAACACAGTGAAAGCGATGGAGACCGCTGGCGTCAAAATTGGCGATACGCAAGCCGAGATGGAGCTGGCATTAAAAAGCGAAGGCTATTATTTTTCGCGCAAGAGTGCCTATAAAGCTGAGGCCGGTTTGCCAGAGCGTATCGCTACCGCGCACTACAAAAAAGATGGTCGAAATTTGGAGCCTGACTTTTTGATGGTGGCATTTAGCCCAGTGACATCGAAGGTGGTTGCGTTGAGCCGTAGTGAACGTTTTAACGTCGAAGTTTTGGTGCCCGATTTAGTCAAAAATATGTCGGCGAAATACGGCACGCCTGCCGTTGTGCGCGGGACTACCGAAGCTTCTTGGGTAGAAAAACGCACAGGTAAGGACGGCACGACGCCGTTGACGCAATGCGAAGCAGCGGCCGGTTTGCAAATCAATTATGCTGCCACGATAGATCATTATGCGAACTGCAAACGTGCAGTTCGCCTAGCGATGAGTCCGGGACCGAAGCCGCAAATTGTATGGAGAATGACGGTGAACTTAGTTGATTTTGAGACCTTGTATGATGAGACCGTGCAATTAAGGAATGCCTTGAAAGATAAAACCGAGATTAAGCGCTAGCTAAGCCCGAGTAGGCGACAAGGCCGCTGGCTTAGACCTGAAGTGCCACCTAAGCACGTGTTAAACCGCTGTACAAAGTTAAGCCTGCAGCGACGATCAATAAAGCACCGATGCCTTTTGCCAAGAGCGCATTGGTGCGCGGTTTGTTCACCAAGACTTGCTGCGTCTGTACTGCCATGATCGCGACTGCGCCATACACGACCATTTGTGTGGCTGCGGTAATGAGCGACAAGACACTGGTCTGTATCCAGATGGAATCGCCATCGCGTCGTATGAATTGTGGAAAAATCGCCAGCATAAAGACGTAGGCTTTGGGATTGAGCATACAAGTTGCGACGGCTCCAACAAAGCTCTTTTGTATGTTCGCCCTACCTTGTCCAGCATCCGGGCCGGCTAAACTACTAAGGCGCATTAAGCTCCAGCCCAACCAGGCAATATACGCGGCGCCAGCGATTAACATGGCATGGTAAGCCCAAGGAATTAAGCTAAGGACAGCGCTGACACCCGTCGCGCCTATGAGCATATGACAGATGCCACCGACCACCGTCCCAGCCACGGCTGCAAAGCCTGCGCGATAGCCACCTTTCATACTACTCCCCATCACATACGCCATATCCATGCCGGGCAAAATAATGACCCCGGAGATGACTACAAAATATAACCATAGATTGCTTGATTCGTTCACGTTTTTCCTCTTCGTTGATTGGCTGTACTGCACCCGCTAACACGAGCGTTTGAGCTGACTATGGTAGAGTGCTAAGCTGCCCAGCACCATGCGAAATCCAAGGTTTTAGGCTGTACATTCCGGCATAATCGAAAGTATTTTGAGAGGTTTACTTTGAACCCAGATTTTCCATCAGGCGCACCTGCGCTGCTATTGGCGTGCTGACGGCGCATTTTCGGCTCTCTTTGCTACGCTTCGTCGCTAATAGCTCGCTATTAGTGCCTCATTCGCAGCAAAACGACCTCGAAAAGTGCATCCGCCTTTATCGCAAATCCTAATGGTAATTCAGGGTTGAAGTTTGAAATCGACAGCGGGTCGCGGTGGTGGCACCAGAGCATCTACAAAGTTTGATACTCTCCTTAGGGAAAATCGGTAAGACGCAGACTTCGTTAGTGCTTTCAACACTATGTGCCGAGCGTGAAGTGGTGCCGGCGGATCAGATTACTTGGTCGTTGAGTGGGCTGGCTATTCGTTTGATTGTTTAGTTGCTAGTACATCGGTGCAAGGGGTATGCCATTTCACCTAATCCAGTTCGCTCACTAGTTTGGTTAATTCGCCCGTCTTAAATCCATATCGAATGGCCGCGTCGATTTTTGTCATTGCTTGTTCAAATTGTCCTTTGGCGCAGGCGAAATGGATAGAGTCATAAAACATCGGTCTTTGCGAGGCATAAAATCGTTTTCCTAGTAATTCAGGATCGCGTAAATTAGGTAAATAAGTTTTATGCAAATAGTCTAAAAAAAGATCTTGGCGGTCAAATTGCACCAATCCCCATAATAAAACGTCAGACCGTTTGGCAATCAGTTTTCTAAAGCGTGACGATGCTCGCGCTGGGTCTTCATCCACTTTGAAAATCTTGTTCTTCGCTAGTTCAAATTCCATGCCGTGGCTAACACCGCGCTCCACGCTGATTGTTTTATTTTTTAGGTCGTCAATATTGCGTAATGGGAATCGCGGTTCGCCGTAGGCGACGGCCCAGATGCGGGATTCTAAAACCGTCTCAGAAAATCGATAGCCGATCAAACGTTCGGGTGATTTGGAAAAACCCCAGATTAGTCCTTTGCCCTCTAAGCTCAATTGTTTTGCCCGGTTCCATGGCACGATGACGGCTTGCAAACGTATATCGGTATGTCGTTCAAAAAATTGAAAAAATTTTACTAAGTTTGGACTTAATGGTAACGGACGGCCTTTGGAATCTAAAGCCTCTTGGACGAACACTGTGACGCTAGTGGCGGTCGGTGCGGCTTTGGTTTGCGCGCTGTCAGCAACATCTACATCGACCACGGCCGGATTGGCCGAGGCAATCGATCCCACGGCGCTCCATAAGCACCATAAGTAAACGATGAAAACTGTCTTAAAAAAATGCTTCATGTGCCTGACATTCAATCGTACGAATCAATACACGCGAACAGGACTTGCATCAGCGATAACAAGCTTGCAGAAAATGCTTAGCGCTACGCCAGAATGATCTTAACCTAAGTTGCACTTGATCGAAAGGTGCTTCACCTACGCGCGCTTAGGCACTGTTAGGCACTGTTAGGCTTTATGTTGCAGCAAATAGGGCGCTAAACTTTGTTTAGTCCATTCCATAAATTTTTGTGTACGCTTGGCGATGTGTCTGCGATCGGCATAGAGCAAAGAGACTGGTAGGGCTGGTACTTGATAGTCGCGCAGAATCTCAACTAATTTGCCGTCTTGAATTAAATGCTGAACGCCGATCTCAGGTGCTTGTATCAGACCAAATCCGGCGAGGCAGGCGGCTTGGTAGGCGTCGCTATTGTTCACAGTAAGCTTGCCGCGCATAGGTATTGTGTGAAGTTTACCCTGATCTAGGTATTCAAATCCAAGCTGCCTCTGTTGCACGCTATTGCCTAAATTATTGCTGTAGTGGATGAGGAAATGCTGTTCCAAGTCCTTTAAGTGCATGGGCGTGCCGACTAATTTTAGATAGGCGGGGCTGGCTAGATTGATTTGTCGCAGCATGCCGAGAGGGCGCGCGATTAAATGATTATCGTCCAGCGGTCCAATGCGCATTACACAATCAAAGCCTTCACGCACGACATCGACGCGCCTATCGGTGCTACTCAATTCAATTTCTAGGTGAGGATATTGTTGTAAAAACTCTGGCAATTTGGGCAGTAAAATATTTTTCGCGATACCAACTGGCAAGTCCACTCGCAGGCGGCCTTGTAAATGCATGTCGTCTTGTTGAAACAGACTGTGCAGCTCATTCATGTCGCTTAGCAAGTCTTTACTACGCTCATAAAATAAGAGCCCGTCTTGTGTCATTTGCACCGAGCGTGTGGTTCTATGCAACAGGCGTGTACCAAGCTCGGCTTCCAATTGTTTCACTGCAGCGGAGACGTTTGCCTTGGCTAAATTCAAACTGTCGGCTGCTTGCGTAAAACTCGCTAACTCTGCGACTTGGACATAGATACGCATGGCGTCTAATTTATTCATGTTGACCTCGCATATTTGGTTCAATTGTTCAGAATTTTAGAACAGTGTAATCAGCTATGGCTAGTTTATGTGTCAGTTAGAGAACATTACACTGTGCATCATGCTTGAACGACATAGTTCAGCTACTTTCGAACAACACAGGAGTAATGAAATGAACACCGTTAATCTAAACGAAAATACTGACAAAAACACAAACAGAAAAATCGCCCTAATCACAGGCGGCAGTCGTGGTCTGGGTAAAAGCGCGGCCTTACATTTGGCGCGTAAAGGGATCGATGTCATCTTAACTTATCAAAGCAAACAAGCCGAAGCGCTGGCCGTGGTGGCAGAGATTGAGGCGATGGGTGGGCGCGCCGTCGCATTAGCGCTTGATGTGGCGCAGATTGCCACTTTTCCGACTTTTACACAAACGCTTCGTGAGACATTACAGCGCGATTGGCAGCGCGAGCAGTTTGATTTTTTGGCCAATAATGCGGGCTTCGGCATCCATACGCCGTTCGCAGAAACCAGCGAAGTACAATTTGACCAATTGATGGGTGTGCACTTTAAGGGTGTGTTCTTCTTGACCCAGAGCTTGTTGCCTTTGATCGCTGATGGCGGTCGTATTTTGAATGTCTCAACCGGTCTCAGCCGCTTCACTTTGCCAGGATTTTCAGCCTATGCCGCGATGAAAGGTGCGGTGGAAGTCTTGAGCCGCTACTTAGCTAAAGAATTGGGGCAACGCGGCATTGCTGTCAATGTCATCGCTCCGGGTGCAATAGAAACTGACTTCGGACACGCAGCGGTACGTGATAATCCGCAAATGAATCAATTCATCGCCAGTCAGACTGCGCTCGGGCGCGCCGGCTTGCCGGATGATATAGGCGCAGCGGTCGCGTCCTTGTTGGCCGGCGATATGGCTTGGGTGAATGGGCAACGCATAGAAGCTTCTGGCGGTATGTTCTTGTAAGAGATAAGGGTATCGCCTAGGGCTGAGCTCTGCTTATCCCTAGCGCCTTGGCAGTATCTCTTGCGTATGGGCTGAGTTGGCTAGCGAAGTCTTGACCCGCTACCGCGTAGTTTGCCAACGATACCAGTCGGAAAAAAATACACTGATAAAATAAATAAAACGCCTAGCCATAACATCCATCGATCCGGGTGAAAAATTTGGGCGAGTAAGGGATAGTCTGTCAGTGCTTCTGAGCCTTGGGTCATCGCATTTTTTAAATAATTTTGCGCAATGATAAATAAGCTTGCGCCGATCACAGCGCCGTATAAAGTGCCCATGCCACCGATGACGACGATTAATAAAATATCGGTCATTACTTCGAACCCTAACATGGTTTTAGGGCCAACATAGCGCAGCCAAAGTGCCATTAATGCGCCCGCTAAGGCGGCGATTAGTGCGGCTAGACAGTTGGCTAAAACACGATACAAAACAGTGCGATAGCCTAGTGCTTCGGCACGAAATTCATTTTCACGAATTGCTTGTAGAACGCGCCCGAAAGGTGAATTTACAACACGTAATAAAAAAAGAAACAAGATTAGACAGACTGAAAATACGAGGTAGTAAGTAATGACTTTACCGTCTATGGTACGCCCCAAAATGTCGTGCTCAAATAGCTGAAATCCGGGTGTTAATAATTCAGGTACACGGAAGGTTTTACCATCTTCGCCACCAGTGAAGTCCGATAGCTGCGAGGCTAGCACTGCGAAGGAGGATGCCACCGCTAAGGTAATCATGGAATAGAAAATAGCTCGGACGCGTAGTGCAAACAAGCCTATGAGTAAGGCCATTACCAGCGTCAATAATAACGCCAAAATAACACCAATAAAAATCCAGCCCCAACTTGGATTTTGGCTCGCCAGTGCCAGACCTACGCCATAAGCACCGATGCCAAAAAACATGGTGTGAGCGAAAGATACGATGCCCGTATAGCCTAGCAATAAATCATAGGAGGCCACCAAAATAATATAAATGCAGATGGTTGCTGCCGTATTTAAAGGACGCGCGCCACTGGTGATGAAGGGGGCAGTTAGTAAGCCTAAAAAGATGAAAATCAATAAACCAGACAAGACCCGGCTGCGCGGCTGGTCGTCGGAAAGTAGTTGGCGAAACAGTGCAGTTGTCATAGGTCTTAGGCTTTGTTATTTATCTGAACTTGATCGGGCATTGCTTGTGCTAAGCACCGCGCCGTCCAACGGAATATAGTCCAGCAGGGCGCCACAGCAAGATGCTCATCATCAAAACAATATTCGATACCAGGGCTAATTTGGGCAGCAAAAAACCAGCATAATTGCTGACCAAGGCCATCAGTAAAGCGCCGATGAAACAGCCGCCGATTGAGCCTAAGCCGCCGATGATGACGACAATAAATACCATCACCATGATCTCGCTCCCCATATTTGTCGTCAGCGTTTCTTTGTATAAGCCCCACATCACACCGCCTAGCCCAGCTAATGCGGAGCCTGCTGCAAACACGGCGATGAAGAGGCGGCGTATACGATAGCCCAGCGCTTCCACCATTTCACCGTTCTCTACGCCAGCGCGTATCAAAAGGCCGAGCTTGCTGCGATTTAGAATCAGAAACATGGCGATAAAAACGCTGAGGCCGACCACCACCGCGATCAAGCGATATTTTTCTATCGCGGCATCGCCGATAAAAATCGCACCACGTAGGCTTTCAGGTAAAGGTAGGGGAATTTGTTCTGCCCCCCAGATTACGCCGAGTAATTGTTCTGCGACGATCATGCCACCCATGGAGATGAGAATTTGTTTAAGGTGCTGCCCATAAACCGGCATGATGATCAATCGTTCAAACGCCCAGCCCAAGATGGCAGTCACCAGCATCGCGACGACGATTGCTAAGGCCAACACCGCCAGATTTAAAACTAGCGAATCAATTTCCAACCAGCCTTTGAGCGGAATCAGCACCATGGTGGCGGCATAAGCACCGACCGCGACAAAGGCGCCATGACCAAAGTTAAGCACATCCATCAAGCCAAAGACCAGCGTTAATCCGCTCGCCATAATAAAGATCATCATCCCCATCGCGAGGCCTGCGATAGTGAGGGTTAGCCAAGTCGGAAAGCTGCCGACTAAGGGCAACATGATCAGTGTTAGAACCGGCACCAATAATAGCGGTGCAAGGTCGCGCGGTGTTTTGGGTAATTCGGCCGAGTTACTCATGTTACTCATAGTATTTCCTGTCATTTTTAATGATGACTCGCTAAGGATAAGCCCAATAATGTTTGTTGCAAGGCCTCATCTTCCGCCAACTCACGCATGCTACCGGTATGCACAATTTTCCCGTCATCCATGACGCAAACGGTGTCACCCAAGTTGCGCACAAAACCAAAATTTTGTTCGACCAGTAAGATCGTGGTCTGGCTCGCTTTGAGTTCTTGAAAAGCGGCAATCAGGCTTTGGATGATGGCGGGCGCTAGACCCTTGGTTGGCTCATCGACCAGTAATAATTTGCGCGGCTCTATGATGGCACGGGCGATCGCCACCATTTGCTTTTGTCCACCTGAGAGATTGCCGGCTGGATAGTGCCAAAATTTTTTCAACGCAGGAAAAAAGCCGAAAATCCATTCCAGTCGCGCCGTGTCCATAGGGCCATTGCGCGCTGCCAAATGCAAATTCTCTTTGACCGTCAAATCAGAGAAAATTGCCATGCTCTCTGGCACGTAGGCGATACCAGACTGGGCGATATCGGGTGTGGATTTGCTGCTTATGTCTTGGCCGTCGAAAACGATTTTGCCAGCACTCGCATGCCACAGACCCATGATGGTGCGCAGGGTCGTCGTCTTGCCGGCGCCGTTACGTCCGAGCAAGACCGACATTTGCCCGCGTGGCACAGTCAGATTGACGCCTTGCAAAATGTGGTATTCGGCGATGTGAGTATGCACACCTTCTAGTGTCAGTAATGTGGTGGACGGATTAGGCATGGCTTACTCCTGTGCCTAAATAGGCTTCTTGGACGATGGCCGAGGCCATGACTTCCATTGGATCGCCATCAGCAACCAGCGTGCCATTATGTAAAACGATTATGCGATCGGCTAAGCTGCGTACTACATCCATTTTGTGTTCCACCAAGAGTATCGTTTTATGGCTGTCGCTTTTCACTTCTTGGATCAGTTTGAGCACTACCGGTACCTCATCCACACTCATGCCCGCAGTCGGTTCGTCGAACATCATCACCTCAGGTTCCAATGCCAACAACAAGGCGACTTCCAGTTTGCGCTTGTCGCCGTGCGATAAATGAATGACTTTATCTTGGCGACGATCGGCCAAAGCCACGCGTTGCAGATAATATTCGGCACGCTCGATTAATGTCTTGTGACTCGACCATAAGGAAAAAATACTGAACCCTATGCCGGCACAACTTTGTACCGCCAACCTGACATTTTCTATCACCGACAAATGCGGAAATAAATTGGTAAGTTGAAAGGCTCGCCCTATGCCGGCACGCGTGCGTTGGGCAGCACTGAGCGCGGTGATGTCTTTGCCCGCTAAATGCACGCTTCCTGCGCTAGCGCTTAGCTGGCCAGAGATTAAATTAAAGTAAGTTGTTTTGCCTGCACCGTTAGGGCCGACGATGACGGTTAAAGTTCCAGGGTAAAAATCGGCACTGACTTGATTCACCGCGACATGACCGCCGAAGCGTATGCTTAAGTCGCGGGTGCTCAAGGAAGGCATACTCAAATTGGACGCACTCAGTGTTTGCATGAAAGTCTTATCGTTTGTTTTTGACAGGAACGGGGATCTCACTGGCGGGAATTTCGCGTACCAGTTCTAATAAATCCCATTCATTCTTTTGATCTTTTTTGATTTTGAAGTGATACATGGATTGCAGTGCTTGATGATCTTCTTTACGAAAGCGCATTTTGCCTTTGGGCGTGTCAAATTCCATGCCTTCCATCGCGGCAATCAACTTTTCAGTATTGCTTGATTGGGCTTTGCTCAAAGCCGTATAGACCGCACTCGCTGCTGCAAAGCCACCGGCGGTGAAGAAATCGGGTGGTGCTTTAAAACGTTTAGTGTGCTCGGCGACTAACCAATCATTCATTTTGTTTTTAGGGAAATCATAGTAGTAGTAAATCGTGCCTTGGGTGCCGACATAGGACTTCCATAATTTCATGACAGGCAAAATATTGCCGCCGGGCGCCAGATTGATGCCGAATCGTTCCGGTTTTAAGTCTGCTAATTTGTTAATGGGACTAGGGCCAGCCCGTACGATTTGCAAAATAAGAGGTTCTGGTATGTTTTTTAGTGCATAAAAAATTCGCTGCGCAGGTGCGGTAAAGTCGGTGCTGGTTTGTGCCGCATACTCTTCGTGTACCACTTTAGCTTTGGAGCCCGCCGTCGCCAAGGCTTCTTTCGCAGCTTTCACGGCATCACGACCAAACGCATAGTCCTGCGCTAAAAAAGCGATGCTGCCGCCAGATTTGATGGTGCTGGCTGCGGCGAGCGCGTCTTGCATAGAATTGCGCGAGGTGCGAAAGATGTAGCGGTTCCATTTGTCGCCAGTAATCGCATCCGCCACGGCCGGTTCAATAATCAAAATCTTTTTATATTCTTCGGCGACGGGCAACATAGCTAGCGCAGAGCCAGAAGAAGTGGTACCCACTGCGATATCGACTTTGTCATCACCATAGGCTTCGGCCAATAAGGTACGTCCCATATCCGGCTTGCTTTGATCATCTTTGAGGATGACTTTGATCTTCTTGCCTTGGATTTCCATCTTGCCGCCAGTCATATACTCCAGACCCATCATGAATCCGGTTTCAGTCTCTTTGGCATAGGCTTCTAAGGCGCCGGTTTTTCCTGCTATCAGTGCGATCTTGATCTCTTGTGCCTGCGCCACATTGCTGCTGATGTAGGTGCCGAGAAACAGCCCTAACAAGCTAAGGCTGATGCTGATACGTTTGCGTTGGTGGTTGTTTGTTGACTGGGCTTGCATGTTTTATCTCCTACAATTTGGTTTTTTGCTTAGTGATCTATGAGTAACTATTCCACTTGGCTTAAGAAATTTTGTATCGCTAATTTCGCTTCCGGTTCGGTCAACATGGGCGCATGCCCTATGCCGGGCACTTCTACATACTGCAAATGGGGGGCTACTTTTAACATGTAATTGGCTTGTTCTGGCTCTAATAAATCAGAAATCGTACCGCGTACTAACAGGCAAGGACACTGCTTAGTCAGTCGCCGAAAGGCCCATTTGGCGATCCACGAACTGGCCTTGAGTTTGCCGGTTTTGAGTGGCGTCGCGATCAGCGGATCATACTGCAATTCTAATTTTCCGAGGGCATTTTGAGCGAAGGCGCGGTGTGCCCATTTGTCCCATTCTTGTTCACTATTATTCGGAAAAGCCGACTGATTGATCGTGCGTATGTAGTCTCGGGCTTGGTCCCAATTCGCGCAATTGCTGCCCTCGCCTGCGTAGGACGCGATACGATTTAAGCCTCTCTGTGACAGTACGGGGCCGACATCATTCAAGATGGCGGCAGCAATTAACTTGGATCGGCGTAATGCCAAGCTCATGGTAATTAAGCCGCCCATCGAGGTACCGACGAAAACGGCGCGAGGTATGCCTAGGGTTTGCGCTAGGCTGATGACGTCGGTGGCGTACACCATAGGGTGATAGTGGCTGACTTTTTTGGCGTGTTGTGAGCGTCCACGTCCTCGTACATCGACCGCCAATACGCGCCGACCTTGCTGCGCGATCCAAGGCGCGAGCTCGTCAAAATCTGAGGAATTACGGGTTAAGCCGTGTAGGCAAATCACAGGCAATTTGGCGGTCGGCGTGAGCGCAGTATCGGTGCGTGTGTAGTCGCGATCATAGTCGCGAGCATAGAGACGCAGACCGTCTTTGCTCTGAAAATAGATTTCTTTAAA
>CAYXJI010000023.1:0-16786 GCA_964465175.1 uncultured Burkholderiaceae bacterium
ATAATTTCTTACCTGTCTATTTAAAAGTTAATATCTTAGATGCAAATTTATTGATGGCTGGCGGTTTCTTTATGCAATGAAGATCGCACGAAGACAAAAAACAACGCTAGCCAGCTTGTTTATTTTGTGCTGCAGTTTCCACTGCTAGATGGGCGACTTCTGGTACTACGACGCCCATAGAAACAACGTATTTCAGCGCCGTATCGACGCTCATATCGAGTTCAATCGCATCCTTTTTGGGGATGATCAAAAAATAGCCAGAAGTTGGATTGGGTGTGGTCGGTACATAGACACTGATAAATTCACCCACTAAATGTTGAGCTACTGCGCCGCCTGGTTTGCCGGTTAAAAAAGCGATGGTCCACGAACCTTCGCGTGGATATTGAATTAACAAGGCTTTACTAAAGGCGTTGCCAGAAGACGAAAATAGCGTATCCGAAACTTGCTTTACGCTAGAGTAAATCGAGCTCACGATAGGGATGTGAGTGAGTAATTTTTCCCAAAGGCTGACGATGTATTTACCAATGAAATTTTTGGTAAGCAAGCCTGTGAAGAAAATAATCAACACGGTGAGTAAAGCACCTAGGCCAGGAATTTTGAAGCCTATTAAGGCTTCTGGTCGCCATTGTTCGGGAAGCAAAAGTAAGGATTGATCCATGGTACTGATGACAGCGTGTAGTACCCAAGCGGTAATCGCAAGTGGGACTAATATCAGTAAGCCGGTAATAAAATATTTACGCATAGATCATGGATTTTTTCGGTTCGATGGGTTTATGCCGCTTTGTGATCGCCGCTGCTAGCAGTCGCTGATGCGCTGGCTCCTGAGCTCGCTTCAGCACTGCTTGCATTTGCGCTCGCGCTCGCGTGATCAGGATTCGACACTGCATTTTCCTTACTTGCCTCACTTACTATGCCGCTAGCTGCACTACTTGAGCTAGATTCTTTACTCGCGCCGCCACGAAAATCGGTCACATACCAGCCTGAGCCTTTCAGCTGAAAGCCTGCTGCCGTCACTTGCTTTTTAAAGGCAGACTGATTGCATTCAGGGCAAATCGTGAGCGGGTCTTCCGACATTTTTTGCAGCACATCTTTGGCATAGCCACAGGCATCGCAGCGATAAGCATAGATAGGCATTTTGATCCTTAGGAAAACTTGTAAAACCCTGAATTATAACGGTTTACCGAGGAATTTTGCAGATTTGCCTTTGGCCTCGGTGTTTCGTTTCATGTCAGTCTTCCCTACGTCGAAAATTAATGTGCCATTTTCTTATTAAGTTGTGGCAACAAGGACCCGAATAACATCCCCGCGAGGCTCATCAGTACGCCAACTAATTGCGGCGGCCAGAATTCTTCGGGCGCTGTGACTTCCAATAATAGCCATGAACTCAGGCCGAATAGGATAGATAAAATGGCGCCTTGGCGTGTCGCATGTTTCCAGTAAAGGCCAAAAGCTAAAGGAATGAAGGCAGCCACTAGCGTGACTTTGTAGGCGTTTTCGACCATTTTATAGATACTCGCGTCGGTATTCAAAGCGAAACAAGTCACGATCACGGTGAAGACTAAGACTACGGCACGCATCATGAATAAGAATTGTTTATCACTTTGCGCAGGGAATAGTGGCCGCAAGATATTTTCAGAGAAAGTCACGGACGGCGCCAATAAGGTCGCACTGGCACAGCTCTTAATTGCAGAGAGTAAAGCACCAAAGAACATGACTTGCGCTAATAAAGGCATTTTGGTCATGATAAGGGTGGGCAAAATCATCTGTGAGTCGGTGCCGATTAAGCGATTCACCATCTCAGGGTCTATCAAAGTCGCCGAGTACGCCAAGAACATAGGGATAAACGCAAATAAGAAATACAAGCTACCGCCGAGCACCGCCGAGTTTGCGGCTGCGTTTTCAGATTTTGCCGAGGCGACGCGTTGGAATACGTCTTGTTGTGGGATCGAGCCTAGCATCATGGTGATCCACGCGGCAAAGAACCACAGGACTTCACGGGTGGTCGGTGCGGGCCAAAATTCCATTTTGCCGGCGTTGATTGCATGATTAATCACTGCGCCAGTGCCGCCAACCATGTTGGACACTTCCCAGCCCATGTACAACATGCCTATCATAATGATGATCATTTGTAAGAAGTCCGTGATCGCCACTGACCACATGCCGCCCATCAAAGTGTAGATCAAAACGCTCCCGGCACCAATGATCATGCCCAATTCCATGCTGATTGCGCCACCAGAGACCACACTAAATACCAATCCCAAGGCCTTGATTTGGGCCGCGACCCAGCCTAGGTAAGAAATCACAATACAAAGCGAGACTAAGATTTCGACCGTGCGTCCATATTTTGCTTTGTAATAATCGCCTATGGTCAGTAAATTCATTCTGTATAAAGGGCGAGCGAAGAATAGTCCGACAAAAATAAGGCATAAGGAAGATCCAAAAGGATCGGCGACCACACCTTTTAAACCTTCTTTGACAAAAGTAGAGGAAATTCCCAGTACGGTCTCGGAGCCAAACCACGTCGCAAACACGGTCGCGGTGACGATATACATAGGTAAGGAACGACCAGCTACTGCAAAGTCTTTTGAATTATTGACGTAGCGGGCTGCGTATAGCCCTATGCCTACCGAGATTATCCAATACAGAACGACTAGCCAAAGCAGAGTATTCATGGGGGGAAGTAGCAAAAAGGAAAATAATAAAAATGCCCGCGAAATTTTGCGGGCATTATATGACAATTTATAACAATTAAAATACGCTGCTGATCTAACTGTGATTCTAGCTAAGATTCTATCTAAGATTCAGTGGCTAGGTGGTGTCCCGCTTCCAACAAATTAGTTATTTCGTTTTAAATTCTTTTCCCAAGCGATCTTCCAGTCTATGAATTCATTGGCGGGCATTGCCTGCGCGACAAAATATCCCTGCACGTCGTCGCACCCCGTATCGACGATGAAATCCCAATCTTGTTGTGTCTCTACGCCTTCAGCGACCAGGTTTAAATGAAATATTTTTCCTAATTGGATACTGGAATTGAGGATGGCGCGTGCGGCTTCTTCTTCCACGGCGGCATTCACAAAGGCACGGTCAATTTTTAATTCGGTAAAGGGCAGTTGCTTGAGATTTTCCATGGTTGAAAAGCCCGTGCCAAAATCGTCTATGGATAAGCCAAATCCCTTTAAACGCAAACGCGTCAATATTTCCAAACTGACGGTTAAGTTTTCCATGAGTCGCGGTTCGGTCAGCTCTAAAATGAATTGTGAGGGCCGTACTCCCGCAGTTTGCAAGATAGACTCGAACTGTTCCGGTAAATCAAGTTGATTCAGATTGTCCATAGAAACATTGACGGACAGTTTCAGTTGATGCCCTTGTTTGTGCCATTGACGCAACTGGAAGGCGCTTTTTTCTAGAACAATTTTACTCATGGTGTCGATCAGGCCGTTCGACTCCAGTCCTGGTAAAAAAGCGGCGGGACCGAGCAAGCCGCGTATCGGGTGGTGCCAGCGTGCCAGGCATTCTGCGCCAGTGATACGTTTCGTGCTGATAGAGATTTTGGGTTGATAGTGAATTTCTAGGCTATCTTCATTGAGTCCTTGCTCTAAGTCGTCCAATGAGAGTAGCGCTAGTTTTGAGCGCGGATTCGTCGCGCTAGGTAGTGTCGATTGGCGCGCTAGTGCCTCTAACATTGCTTCGGCATGTAGGGGTTTGGCTAATGCGCCGAGAAATTGTAGGCCATAGGCACGCACGAGATTTTCACTTGCTTTAATCACGCTGCGATCGGCCGAGCTCAAAATAATGACGCCGCCTGGATAGTTGTTTTCAGCAATGATGCGCAAGAAACTAATCCCATCCATCCCCGGCATGCCTAGGTCGCAAAATATGACATCGGGTTGGTACGTATCGAGAATAGTCAGCGCCTGTGGGCCGTTGTTGCAATTCGAAATGTGCTTAACGCCGGCATTGCGTAAGGTGGTGCAAGCGATCTCCATATCGATGGCGTCGTCTTCCAATACCAAAACATGCAAATCGGGTTTCAGTTTAATTGTGCGTTCTATTTTTTGCGCCACACTGCTAGGCGCAGCTTTTAAGCTATGCTCATCCGCCGCATGCGGATTGAGGAAGTGATGAATATCTGCCTCAATTTGCAATAACATCGCTTGCAGTTGCGTGATGAGCTGATCTGCCATGCTTAAGCTATCAGTGTCGGCGCTGGGCAATTTTTCTAGTTGATGACAAAGTTCACCGAATTGGAGTGCGCCTACCGTGCGTGCGCTTGATTTCAAACGATGACCATATGCGCTCAGTGCAGTGAGGTTCTGGGCTGCTTGCGCTTCGAGGATTTCGTCTAAGGTGCGTTTGGCTGAGTCCAAAAATTTCAGCGCAAATTTACCTATTTTTTCGGCTGAATTGCCGACTAATTTCGCTAATACATTGAGGTCGATACTGGGTTCGATAGGGATCGCGTCTATTTGCTGCCGTGCATTCATGTTGGTCGCTGAGTTGAGATGGATGTCATTGGTATTATCACCCCTAGTGCTAGGATCTGGATTGATATCATTGTCCGTTGGTGCACGCTCTATCCAGCGCAATAGTGTGGCATACAATAAATCGGGAGCAAAAGGTTTGGAAATAAAGTCATTCATGCCCGCCGCTAGGCAATGCAAGCGGTCTTCCTTCATCGCATTGGCCGTAATGGCGATCACCGGTAAATCAGCAAACTCGGGTAGTGCGCGAATTTGTCGAGTTGCCTCTAGCCCATCCATGACGGGCATTTGTATATCCATTAATACGCAGTCAAACTTGTGGGTTTTTTGCTTGACCAAATTGACGGCCTGCAAACCATCGGCCGCGAGTAGCACTTGGCAGTTTGCAGATGCCAATAACTCAGCGCCAACTTGTTGGTTGAATTCATTGTCATCGACAAATAGCAATTGAATTGGCGTCGCACTTCGGTTGATGGCCTTGAGCCTCGCTAAGGGATTTTGGGTGCTAAGCGTGTGGTTAATCGCGGTATTGAGTTGCTTACATTGCGCGAGCATGGCAGAAAACCAAAAGGTGCTTCCTTTGCCCAATTCACTGTGCACACCAACCTCGCCACCCATTAGTAATGCAAGCTGTTTGCTAATCGCCAGTCCTAATCCCGTCCCGCCAAATTTACGTGTCGTCGAGCTATCGGCTTGTTCAAAGGATTGAAATAATTTGCGCTGCTGCTCCTCTGTCATACCTATGCCTGGGTCTTCGACTTCAAAGCGTATTAACCAGCCGCCCGCAAAATCTTGCATGCGTTTGACATGAATTTTGATCTCGCCACGTTCGGTGAACTTGATTGCATTATTGGTGTAGTTGATCAGTATTTGATTGAGTCGATGCGGATCACCATGCATTTGCCTAGGCACATCGGGATCGACTTGAATCCGGAGTTGTAATTGGCGCCCTGCGAGCTTGGTGTTCATGATGGTCAATAGCTTGCCTAGCAACTCATCGAGGCTGAAGTCGATGCCTTCTATCGTCATTTTTCCTGCCTCGATTTTGGAAAAATCCAAAATATCATCGACGATGTGCAGCAAGTGCTGTCCGGACAAATGTATTTTTTGCAGATAGTCGCGTTGTTTGGGATCGGTTGCCGCCGCAAGTGCTAGATAAGTCATGCCCATTACGCCGTTCATCGGAGTGCGAATTTCATGGCTCATATTGGCGATAAAATTACTCTTGGCGCGATTGGCTGCTTCGGCTAATTGACGTGCGACTGCTAATTCTTTGGTGCGACTTTCGACTAACTCTTCGAGATGATGTCGATGTTGGTCTAGTTCCGCACCTAATTTTTTCTTCTCATTGATGTCTTCTTGGGTGGAGACAAAATGTGAAATGCTGCCATCGGTCTGACGCAAGGGCGAGATGGTTGCATACTCTAGCGAAAGGCTGCCGTCTTTACGGCGATTGATTAACTCACCTTTCCAAGTATCCCCCGCGCGTATCGTTTTCCAGAGTGTGGAAAAAGTTTCGGGAGGCGTCATGCCAGAGTTGAGAATATTCGGATATCGACCGATGACTTCCGCCTTGCTAAAACCTGACTTACGGACAAAGGTGTCATTCACATATTCGATCTTGCCTATGACGTCGGTGATGATGATGGCCTCGGTACTTTGTTCTACCGCTTGCGACAATTGGTTTAGGTGCGCTTCAGCATTGAGCCTTTGCGTGATGTCTTGAATTTGCGTGACAAAATTCAGTGCCTTGCCATTTTTATCGCGTAATAGCGAGACGTTGATCTGCAACCATAATAGGCTGTCGTCTTTGTGATAGTAGCGTTTGTAAATTTCGTAGCGTTCGATCTCACCAGCGAGTAATTGTTGCAGCAATTGCTTGTCATTGCTAACGTCATCCGGATGAGTAAAACGGCGCCAATCGTATTGCAGCAATTCGATTTCTTGGTAGCCCAGCATGTCGCACAAGACGCGATTGACGCGAATAAATTTTCCTTGAATATCGATCAAGGCCATGCCTATGGGGGAGCTGCCAAATGCTTGCTCCATTAAGGCATGGTTTAACTGGCGTTCTAGTTCTTCACGTTTGCGTTCGGTGATGTCCTGCACGGTGCCAGTTAGGCGGGTAATTTCCCCTTGCGCATCTTTTTGCTTGCGCCCCGTTTTGGCCCAAATCGAGCGTATGCTGCCATCGGGTAAAAAGATGCGGTATTCAAAGGGTTCGTAATCTTCTTTTGATTCGAATGCCTCTTTGCAGGTGGCAATGATTGTTGCTTGATCTTCTGGTAGCACGGTGAGCCGTATCATTGCAAACAGATCACCGTTAAATTCTTCAGGATCGCGCTGCCATATGCGTTTCATTTCATCTGACCACGTTGTTTGATTGGTCTGCGCATCCCAGACCCAATGCCCGACATGGCTGGATTTTTCTGCTTCTAGGAGTTCATGCTCGCTTTGTCTTAAAGCCTCTAGCGTATTTTTGCGGTCGGTAATATCGCGTGTGGTGCCGACGAAATGACTGAGTTGCGCTTGATCGTCGAAAGCTGGCGTGATGCTTAACTCATTCCAAAATACGCTGCCGTCTTTACGGTAATTTAAAATCTCGCCATGAAACGCTTGTTTGGCCGCGAGTGCCTCACGAATTGCTTGTCGTGTCGACGGACTGGTTAAGGGCCCTTGAATGACACGACAATTTTTTCCGACCAGCTCTTGATTGCTGTAGCCAGTCTGTTGAGTAAAAGCCTCGTTGACCGATACGATGACTTGATCGGGCGTGGTGATGATCACCCCTTGGGAAATCACTTTGAGTGCGAGATCACTGATTAAGAGTTGACGTTCTGTTTGGTGCTTGTACAGCGCCATTTCGATGACGGTGCGTAGCTCTTGATCAGAAAAGGGTTTGATGATGTAACCAAAGCCATTGGCACGGGTGGTGCGTTCTAGTTCCTCGTCTGTCCGTCGGTTGGTCAGGAAAATTACAGGCGTAGTGTAGTGCTGACGAATTTTTTCTGCTGCGGTGATGCCGTCCATCTCTCCTGTAAGTTGTATATTCATCAGAATCAAGTCGGGTTTGAGCGTGCAGGCCAAGTGAATGGCGTCCTCAGCGCTAGACGCTTGACCTATGGTCTGGTAGCCATATAGCTCAATTTTGAGTTGTATGAAAATCCGTACTAACTCGTCTGCTTCGACGATCAGAATTTTCGGTTTATTCAAAGAGCCCAGCATAGTTGACTCCGCAACAAAGTAGACAGGGTGGTCGGGGTGGCGAATGGACGAATGAACTTATCGATCCCATTGTAATGCGCGGCATGCCAAAAAGTTATAATAAACCGATTTACTACTGATGTTCCCCCACTTTATTTATGCGGATAATGGAAAAAAATTTACATGCTGTGAATGTCCTTTTTTTGATTTAGTGGGTAGCACCAGCGCCAAATTTGAGGTCTTCTTCTTGTGAAATACAGGTTTCTAGCAGGAGATGGAGCGCATTTTCCATTTGTGCTAGGGCCATACTCGGCGCCCCAGGATGCGCGCAAGCTTGACTTGGTAAGTAAGGAATATGTACAAATCCCGCACGCAAAATCTTTGGGTGAGTGTTGGCATAATGCATCAAACCGTAAAAAACATGATTGCAAACATAGGTCCCTGCAGTTTGTGACACGCTGGCAGGAATGCTTGCATCACGGAGTTTTTTGACGATCGCCTTTACCGGTAGGCTACTAAAATAGGCGGCCGGGCCACCCGCGACGATGCTTTGATCAATAGGCTGCGCACCCACATTGTCGGGAATGCGCGCGTCGTCGATGTTGATGGCGATGCGTTCTAGGCTAATGTCAGCACGACCGCCCGCTTGTCCAACACAAACCACAATTTGAGCGGGATGTTGATCGAGGAGTGCGCCTAACACGGCATTTGCATTGCCAAATTCACAGGGTAATTTGGCAATGCGAACGGCATGCGTTCCTGCAATGAGTCGACCTTCAAAAAGGCGCACAACTTCCCAGGCTGGGTTAATGGTTTCGCGATTAAAAGGCTCGAATCCTGTGAGTAAAATTTGTGGCATGAGTTTGGGTTTTTAGGTGAAATTATGGCGACTTTGCGATTTAGAAAAGGAATTACACGAGAAAATACATTAAAGTGATATTACACAGTAAGACGGCGATGGCCGTTGGAATCTGCAATTTAATCACCTGGTATTTGTCTTTTAATTCGAGTAAAGCCGCTGGAATGATATTGAAATTAGCGGCCATCGGCGTCATTAAAGTCCCGCAGTAACCCGACAGCATCCCTATCGCCACCAAGGGGGCAGGATTGGCGTGATGCTGGACGATCAAGAAGGGCAGGGCGATGCCTGCTGCCATCACCGGAAACGCCGCAAAGGCATTGCCCATGATCATGGTGAACAAGGCCATGCCCACACAGTAGATGACGACTAAGGCGAGTTTACTGTCGGGATTGATCATCATTGTGACTAGGGTCTGTATGGATTGTCCGGTTTTGGCTGCGACAAAGACACCGCCCAACATCGCTAACATCAAAGGCAAAATTAAAGCCCAACCCATAGCATCCACCAGTCGGCGCGATTCTTGCACAGCGGCCAGCGGTGTACCTCCCGTGATCATGCAGGCGTAGGCCACACTCACTAAACATGCGATGGTTAAACAGGCGAGCGTGAGGTTTTTTTGATCGAGCAAAAAGTAGTCGCCTATCTGCCAGTTTTTAGCGCCTAAAGTCAGGGCGACGGTGATGAGTGGGATGGCAATTGCGGGCAAGAATAATTTGTTTTTGAGTCGGGCGGCGAGGGCGGCTTTGTCCTGATTGGATTTGGTCGTATGCTGCCCACTGCCGAGTAAATTACTGCCCGCGATGAGCGCTAAGAGCATCACAATGACGCCGAGGATTTTGTAAGTCAGGGGTTTACCTAAGCTCGCGATCATCGCGTCGCCAAATAAAAATCCGACACCGAATAAGAACCAAAATAGACCCGTGGTATAGCGTTTTGGGTTGCTCGTATCGCGCACGCTCATCCACGCAATCGCCATGACGACGATACCGATCAGATAGTAGACAACTTGTATGCTCAATAGACTGCTGGGAGGGGTCATGCTGCAGCTCCTGCTTGATGAGTTTGGACTTCGCGGGCAATTTGCGCATCTAACCAAGACAAACGCAACAAATGAATGATGAGGGCGCAAATGGCGGTGGGAATCGCCCACAGGCCTATCATCAAAGGCTCCACATCACTAATGCCATTTTCCTTCAAAAAGCCGGTCATCAACAACACCGCGCCAAAGGCGATAAAAATGTCTTCGCCAAAGAACAAGGCAACATTGTCACAGGCGGCAGCATGGGCCGCGATTTTGTCGCGCAAGGCTTGGGGTAATTCGCCATATTTCGCCATCGCTGCGCCTTCCGCCATGGGGAATAAGAGTGGTCGCACGGTTTGTGCTTGACCACCTAGACTGATGAGGCCGAGTGAGCAAGTGAATTGGCGCAAAACAAAATACAGCATCAAAATGCGACCTGTGGTGGCACTGCGTATACTAGCGACCCAGCTTTGCGCATGCTCTTTGAGTCCATATTTTTCTAGCAGTGCAATGATGGGTAGTATCAACATAATGCTAGCGAGTTGGCGGCTATTCATAAATTTTTCGCCGAAAGTTTCGAGCAGGAGGCCAATGTCCATACCCACCGCCAAACCAGTCGCCAAGCCCGCGGCGATCACCACCATCAGCGGATTAAAGCGCAGCGCAAAGTCCGCGACAATAATCGGTATGCCAACTAAAGCTAGCCATAAACTACTATCCATAATGTGTCTCCTGTCATTTTTTTATTGAGGTGATTTTTTTTGCTTACGCTGCGCTGATGATAAATCCCTGTGCGATTAATTTGCCTCGTATCGCCTTGAGTAGATGCAAGGCGTGCGCGCCGTCGCCGTGCACGCATAGGGTGTCGGCGTGAATCTTGATGCTATCCCCGCTCACGCTGCGCAATTGGTGTTGCGCTACGACATTCCAGACTTGTTGAACGGCTTCTTCGTCATCTTCTATGCAAGCGTCGGCAAAACTACGCGCCCGCAAACTGCCGTCGCTGTTATAGCGACGATCGGCAAAGGCTTCTTGTTTGACGTGAAGATGCGCGGCCTGTGCTAGGCGCACTAATGGACTGCCAGCTAAAGCAACTAAGCTCAGTTGCGGATCACAATGTTGTATCACCCGTATCACCAATGCGCCGAGGGCAGCATCATGAGCCGCTTGATTGTATAAAGCGCCGTGCGGTTTTAGATGTTGTAAAACGCCGCCTTCTTGTTTGGCGATTTGACGCAGTTGATCCACTTGCTCGCACAATTGCGTGAACAGACCAGCATGATCAGGCTGCTGCGGGCTGCGTCCAAAATTTTCTCTATCGACAAAACTGGGGTGAGCGCCCATCGCCACTTGATTGGCTAGGGCTAATTGGACTGCAGTGCGCATGCTTTGTACATCACCCGTATGTCCGCCGCACGCGATATTGGCTGAGCTGACGATGCGCAAGATGTCGGCATCAAAAGCCCCACCTTCGCCTAAGTCGGCGTTGAGATCGATCGTGCGTTGGTGCTTGCGTTGGATGCTGGAATCTTGTGGAAATGAGCTAAGCATGGTGACTACCTGCCGGATGGCTGTGTGGATTCAAACAATCTAAACGCGCTAATTCACGACGCCATTTTGCTTGTGCATCGATGGCCGCCGCTAGATCGACTTCTAAGAAACAAAAGTGTTGCCCTATCGGGGTTTGTGCGACTTTCCATAGATCGGCTTCGATCACGGTCGCGATACGCGGATAGCCGCCTGTGGTCTGACAATCTGCCAATAGTACGATGGGTTGGCCGTTGGGCGGTACTTGGACTACGCCAGGCAAGACTGCGTGCGACAGCATCTCATTCGCCACGTTGCGCTGTAAGATGTCGCCCTTGAGTCGATAGGCCATGCGATTACTTTGACTACTCACTTGCCACGCATGCTGCCAAAAATTCTTGCGCGCATTGGCATCAAATTGTATGAAATCTGGTCCGCGAATGGCGCGTACCTCCGGCGTCCAAACGCGCTGCTGCACACCAACAGAGCGAGTGAAACAGTGCGCTGATCCCAAGCCTAAAACATCACCCTTACGCAAAGCGCGACCCGCAAAACCACCAAAACCCGCTTGTAAATCCGTAGCGCGCGCACCCAATACTTCGTCAACCGCGATACCTCCATCAATCGCGAAATAAACACGCGCCTCTTTGTGCGCACCGCGTAGTAATAATTTGTCGCCAGCACGCGCAAAGCTGCGCCATGCCTTGGCGATGGTTTTGCCCTCTAGCTCTGCTGCAAAATTCGCGCCGCAGAGTGCAAACCAACTGTCGCGTTGAAATTGCATCTCGACGGGGCCGATCACGATTTCCAGTCCCGCAAGATGTTCAGGATTGCCCACCAACTTATTCGCAAGGATTAAAGACGGTGCATCTAAAGCGCCAGCTTGACTAATCCCCAAATGGCGCAAACCGTGCCGCCCAAGATCTTGCACGGTGGTTTGTATCCCGGCCTTGAGGATGCGGAGGTCGCCAGTATCATGCATCATTTTGCTCCGCCACAAAACGCACGATATCGCCCGGTTGTAGCAAGCTCGGTGGTGACTGCTGCGTATCGAATAAACGCAAATTTGTGCGGCCGATAATCTGCCATCCACCGGGACTCGCGGCAGGGTAAATTCCTGTTTGGCTGCCGCCGATACCGACCGAGCCAGCGGCGATTTGTAGACGCGGTTCGGCTCGACGAGGTGTGTGTAAGGACGCTGTCAAACCACCCAGATAAGCAAAGCCCGGTTGGAAGCCCAAAAAATACACCAGATAGTCAGCCTGACTATGCAAGCGAATGACTTCCTTGGTGCTGAGCTGACAATGTCGGGCGACCAAGTCCAAATCGGGACCGCACTCGCCGCCATAGTGGACGGGAATTTGTATTTGGCGCGCTTGAAATTCGACCGCCTGTGTCGTGCTCGCCAGCTCGCGCAAGATGTCCAACATCGCTGCCGCACTGTGGCGCTGCGGATCGACGATGGCGCTGAGATTATTCATCCCTGGTACGATGTCAATGCAGTGATTTGCGGCGCGCAATTTTTGCGCAATGCCCCACAGGATGCGCTGACAATTCTCATCGATCTGGGATGCAGTGGACTGCATCACGGCAGTCCTTTCACCTAATAGATAGAAAGAGAATTCGTTGGACATCGTTTAACTTTGGTTTTGAGGTATTACCAGCGGAAACCAAGTTTAACGCTGACGGTATCATTGTCACCAGTGCGGTCTACTTCTGCCGCTAGATTGACTAAGCCGAAATTGGCATTGATACCGGCGAATAATTTATTCGCGGTCGGTGAAACTTTGCGCAGTCCATTCACATTCGGTGTCACGCTACCCCACACGCGTCCCGCACCGACATACGGCGTGAACATAACAAAACCTTTGGATGCCAAGAGTTCTACGCTAGTGCTATCAAAGCCGAGTTGGCTTACACCGGATAATTTGGAATAAGCACCACGAATCGCGATGGCGGGTAAGGCGGCATTGCCTTCTAATAAGGAGTAGCGCGCTTCTAAACCCATTAGTTTGATATTGGAATCTGGTACCGCACTCAAGGACGCCCCGATATCAATGTTGTAGGGCAAGCCTTTGTGTATATGCACTCTAGGGACGATCAAGGTTGAGACATCGGCCCCTGCTTTTTTCCACACGGCGCTATTGCCCAATTGTGTGAAACTCAATTCAGCGCCGAGATCGATCCCGGTGATGCCCGTCGCCGCCGCTGGCGTAATGCCTTTGTAGCTCGCTGCTGAGGTAAAATCATTTGCGAGACGTCCAAACTCCGACTGATTCAAAGTTTTTAATTGGGTAAAATCAGTGCCCGCGGTCGCCAGCGTTGACGCTGCGCAAAGCAAGCCAGCACTCGCCGCTTGAAAAACTTTTTTTGAAAACATAACAACTCCAGAAATTAAAAATGTCGAAGGCGCTTCGTGATTCTCCACGCCATTCACTAGAAACCGCAAATTTTACCGCGCTAGGGCAGTGCGTAGTGAGTTTTTGTTAATTTGCATTGGAGGTCGGAAATCGGCGAGAAAACCAGCTCAATCCCAACAGCGCTAGACCAGCAAAAAATGCACCAACATAAAACGTAAATGCGGCACCTAAACTTTCCCACAATAGTCCAGCAATAACGCTCGCTAGTAAAAGGGCGACGCCACTCACCAAATTAAAAAAGCCAAATGCGGTACCACGTAAATCAGCAGGAGCGCAGCCAGCAATCATGGCCGACAATAAACCTTGTGTCATTCCCATGTGAATTCCCCATAGTACGACACCAGCAAGTAAGCCTACCCAACTGCCACTGATGGCGAAACAAAGATCTGCCAATATCAAGACCACCAATCCGAACCTCAGTAGCTTAGCAGGCGCGAGTCGATCAGATAACTTGCCAAATGGATAGGCACAAGCTGCATACACGATGTTCATAGCGACCATCACTAAAGGTACATATGCCATTGGAATTTGTAACTGCTGGGCACGAAGCAATACGAAGGCCTCGCTAAAACGCGCTAAAGTAAATACGCCACCTAGGCCAACCACCCACCAATAGGACAAACCTAATCTTTGCAAATTCGCTTTGCTAATGGGGTTGTTAGGTCGCTTGCTCGGGGTGCTCTTCGGCTCTTGTACACCAAAAAGCAATAACGCCATTGCCGCAATTCCTGGTATTACTGCTAACCAAAAAACAAGGCGAATATCGTTCGCCCACAACAGCATCAAAACGGTTGCCAGTAGGGGGCCAATAAATGCGCCAACGGTATCTAATGATTGACGAAG
The DNA here is from genome assembly GCA_964465175.1 of uncultured Burkholderiaceae bacterium. GTDB lineage: Bacteria > Pseudomonadota > Gammaproteobacteria > Burkholderiales > Burkholderiaceae_D > Undibacterium. The sequence goes on from CAYXJI010000023.1 coordinate 14,359, forward strand.
ACCAAACGCCGCACCGCGCATCGGGGCGGGTGTGATGTCGGTGATCAGAGCATCGCGCGGCGCACCTCGTATGCCTTTGCCGACTCTGTCCATGAGTCTGGCCGTAATGAGTAGGCTCATTCCTTGCGAAAGGGCGAACAGCGGCTTAGTCAGTGCGCTCATACCATAGCCTATCACCGCGAGCCTCTTGCGTTGCCCTAAACGGTCACTCGCGGCACCTGAAAAAACCTTGACAATCAAAGTCATTGATTCAGAGATGCCATCAATTAGACCGACTACAAATACACTCATCCCTAAAGTGCCAACCATAAAGAGCGGTAATAAACTATGTATCATTTCTGAAGAAATATCCATCAACATACTAACGATACCAAGTACCCAAATGCTCTTGGGAAGCTTGCTTTTTACAGGGGGATTTAACTGCGTAATCAAGTTTGAAGGCGGCTTAGTTGAGGGCGTCATCGTTCGCGCTTATAAAGGTCATTTCGCTGTGTACTTTAAGTAGGGAAGTTAGCGCAGTTTTGCTAAGCAGCATCTTATCTCTAGCCTCGCTGCACATAGATTTCTAACATGATCTTTTAAAGCGGACGCAATTCCGGCAACGAAAATTCTTGATTTTTTTCAGGTATCAAGACCGTCGTGTTTTTTAGGTGCTGGGAGAAGTTGTGCATCACATCTTCTTCGCCATGCACTAATACAGTCTGCTTCGCTTGCGTTTGTTTGTGCCAGGCCAGTAATTCTGCGCGGTCCGCGTGGGCAGAAAAGCCATTGATCGTGTAAATCGTCGCATTGACGTCGATCTCTTCGCCGAACAAACGCACGCTCTTGGCACCATCAATAATCTGCCTAGCAAGGCTACCTTTGGCGGCAAAGCCGACAAAAATGATGCTGGCATTTCTGCGCCACAGATGGTGTTTGAGGTGGTGGCGAACGCGTCCTCCAGTGCACATGCCAGAGCCAGCCAAAATCACTGCCCCGCTGGTGATACGATTGATCGCCATGCTGTCGACGGCATCGCGCGTGATGTGTAGATTGTTGAGGTGAAATGGATCGCGTTTTTGCTCAAACAGCTTACTCGCTTCGTCGTCGTAGCATTCTGGGTGTTGACGAAAAATCTCGGTCGCGGAGATTGCCATCGGCGAGTCCAAAAACACGTGCATCGCGGCAGGTAATATGCCTTTTTCTACCCCTTCACGTAAATACCAAAGGATTTCTTGTGAACGTTCTAAAGCAAAAGTTGGAATGATGACATTGCCGCCGTGTTTGAAACTAGTATTGATTGCGAAGTAAAGCTCTTGGACGGAATCTTTGAGTGAACGATGTAGTCGATCACCGTAAGTGGTTTCCATGATCACGACATCGGCGGGTGGCGGAGAGACAGGGTCGCGTAGGATTTTTCTACCATGACTGCCGATGTCACCTGAGAAAGTCACGCGGCATGTTGTGCCGCGCTCCTGTAAGTCGATTGAGATGCTGGCAGATCCAAGTAAATGTCCTGCATCGTAAAATGTCGCTGTAATGCCAGACGCAATGTTGATCGTCTGGCCATATTGGGCGACGCGTCCAAAAAAATCAAAACACCGCGTCGCGTCATATAAAGTGTATAGAGCTTCTGCAGAAGACGTATTGTCGTGCTGCTGCCGGCGGTGTCGTTGTTGTCGATGTTGTTGCGCTTTGGCCTCGGCTTCTTGTAGATGGGCTGAATCCAATAGCACCAAGCGGGTTAAATCTTTACTAGCGGCAGTGGTAATAATTTCACCTTGAAAGCCTCGCTTGACTAATAACGGTAATCGACCGCAGTGATCAAGGTGTGCGTGGCTTAGTAGCACAAAGTCGATACCGTCGGCATCAAAGCCAAAATCTTCGGCATTCTCTTCAGATAGCTCTCGCCCGCCTTGAAAGAGACCGCAGTCAACGAGTATCTTTTTACCCGCACATTCGATGAGATGGCAGGAGCCAGTGACAGCGCGGTCTGCACCATGAAATGAAATTTTCATCTGAATTTCCTTGGACTTTAATTTGTAGTGTAAGCGAGATTCAGTGATGTTTTGTAATTTCTCTGTACGAAGGTTTAACCCAGATCAAACCATTTTCTTGACTCGCAGCGAGTCATCGAGGACGTATTATCGATAGTGTGTTGCTCGTTTGGTATTTTTGGAGGGCGCACTCGAATATTCTGCTTTTCAGAATGAATTGCTTGCGTGTAGGGGGCTTTTTCACTATCTTTTATTTGTCGGAAAAAACACTTCATTCAAATAATTTTTGAAATGATATTTAAAAAAATAGAGGAGACAGCATGAATTTCAACGCAATCGTATTATCCACCAAGCGCGGCTTGGTGCTCGGCAGTCTGGTCTGCGCCGCTTTAGTTTCGAATTCTGTTCTGGCCGATACCGTGACGGTGTCTGGTGTGAAGCTAGATGACGCG
>CAYXJI010000023.1:16796-20598 GCA_964465175.1 uncultured Burkholderiaceae bacterium
TGCAAGTTGGCACCCAAAATTTAAAATTGAATGGCGCGGGTGTTCGTTATAAAGTTTTTTTTAAGGTGTATGTCGCCGCACTGTATTTACCTGAGACCAAATCAACCGCACCCGAGGTGCTGGCATTGGCGGGTGCAAAACGGGTGAGCTTGGTCATGATGCGTGATCTGAGTAATGATGATTTAGGACAGCGCTTTATGGATGGTCTGAGAAATAATTTAGATATAGCCGAGCGCTCTAAATTGGTCAAGCCGATGATCACATTTGGCCAGATGTTTTCTTTGGTTCCGGTGTTGAAGAAGGGCGATGTTTTGAACTTTGACTGGATTCCTGGCACCGGCATCGTTTGTCAATTCAACGGGCAAAAAATTGGTGAAACGATTAATGATCCTGTCTTTTACAATGCGGTTTTAAAGATTTGGATAGGTAATCTGCCGGCGGATGAGGCATTGAAACAAAAGATGTTGAATGCCAAAACCGCTTAAATTGCATCGGTACTTCGTCGTCAAAATGATACAATAGCGCCCGAAGCAGGCCAGACAATCGCTGGTTGCCGTGTTCGCACGGTGACGGGAGGAAGGTCCGGACTCCATAGAGCAGGGTGACGGCTAACGGCCGTACGTTGAAAGCCAAGGCGCAAGCTGAGGTATAAGGCGAGGAATAGGGCCACAGAGACGAGCGTATTAAGTTACGGTGAAACGCGGTAACCTCCACTCGGAGCAATTTCAAATAGGCACGCGTTGAGGTGGCTCGCTGAGCGTGCGGGTAGAAAGCTTGAGCGGCGGAGCAATCCGTCGCCTAGAGGAATGATTGTCATAGCGCGATGCAGCGATGCAAAGCGCCGTAACAGAATCCGGCCTACCGGCCTGCTTCACTTTTATTGCGCGAACTTGTTTCCTACGAGTTCCATCGATTTACCCCCGTGTTTTCAAGTTTATTTCCAACTCGATTTTCATCCCGCTCTTTATACCTACTATCATCGCTATCGATGCCTGTCCTGATGTTTGTTGGTTGCCAGCAAATGCAGTGATACACTTTAGTAAAATCATTCAAAGAGATACCTAGAATTTTGTCGATTCAGAACGTAACGGCTCAAAAAGAGGTGACGCATGGCAGGCAGCAAAAAGAAACGCGAGACGTGGGAAGTCCCAATTTGGGCATTGCTGTCTTGTGTGCTACTGATTGTTAGCGTCATTATTGCGCAAACCGGATGGTCGATTGTTCAAGATAAAAATTTGACTTTGGCGGCGGCGAATCGAAATAGCTTGTTGAGCGTGCGTATTTTGGAAGAGCACGCGAATCGCGTTCTGAATGATACGGCTAGAGCATTGGCGGCCATCAGTGAAGAATTGCAGGTCAAAAGTGATGCGCTGCTGCGAGATGAAGCGCAAGCGCGACAAGTCTTAAGTAGCCAGCGGCGCGATTCGCAGTTTATTTATGCACTCTCCTTAATCGATACGCATGGCATGCTCTGGGCTTCCTCCTTGCGCTTTCCCATCGATCCGCTGGATCTATCCAAGCAAGCGCATATCGTCGAATTAAATAAGATTGCAAGTACCTCTCAACGCACGATACTGATTGGTCAAGCGACCGCTTTGAAAAAGACGAATCAAACGGTATTGCCCTTAGCGCGTAATCTGTTTGATGCCAGTGGTAGACCGGTGGGACAAATTCAAGCCGATATTAATTTGAGTTATTTTCAAGAATTTTATGAGCGTGTCGCCAAAGATGCGGGTGCGAGAATTTCTCTTTACGATAAGGATGGACAGCTCATTCTGCAATCGACGAATCATGCGGGCACTGCCAACAAAGCGGCGAAAGAGGCGGCAATCGATCCTCTCGTTGTTCAAAGCATACAGCGTAGTTTTGCAGAAAATGGGCGAGTGGAAAATACCCTGCAAAGTCGTGATCTTGCGATGAGCTACACTTACTTGAAGATGAATGATTTTCCCTTGGTCGTCGTGTTTGGTCGAGATCATGACACGATTTTGCTGGACTGGCATAAGCGCCTGGAACAAAAAATAATTATCGCCTTAATTTCTATTAGTTTTACGCTGCTGTTGGCTTATCTGCTGTATCGCAAAGTGAATAGTTTGCGCTTATCCAGAGAGAAGTTGAGCGAAAGTGAACGACGCTATCGCATGTTGTTTCAAGATGCGCAGGACGGTATCTTGCTGATCGATAAATCCTATAATTTTGTCGACGGCAATCAGAACGCCTTGGAGATGCTTGCGGTCGATCATAAAGTCGATTTGAGAATGCTCGATATTAGCGAATTTTCAGCTGACTTACGCTATACACAACCTACCGTGGCTGCAAAAAAAGCCGAAGCCATCAAAAAATTTGTGGATCTTGCGCTCAAAGGCAAGGTGCAAAAATTTGACTGGATCGCACATAGACGCGGTAAAGATTGGTACAGCGAGGTGACGTTAAGTCGCGTCAAAATCGCCGCTGAACCCGTCGTATTTTGTGTGATGCGTGATATCTCTTTACGCAAACATGCAGAACGCTTACTGCAGGGACAAAATCAACTCTTGCAACTGATCGGTAGTAGTGAAAGCTTAGAATCGATCTTGATCGACACCTGCCATTTTGTGGAGCGTAATAATCCACATTGGCATTGTGGGGTACAACTATTAACGGTGGATCAGAAAGTATTTACACAAACGATAGGCCATCATTTTCCCGAGATATTACGCCGTCAATTGACTGAGGCACCCGTCTGTTATGGCAATGGGGTTTGGAGTGAAGCGGTGCTCGATGTGGTGCCGGTTTGGACGCAAGATATTCCACGCGCCCCTTCGATGGAGTTTATCGCACAACGTAAATTGTTGGCGAACTACGCGGCCGTGGGATCGTGGCCGATTATGGGTAAGACCGGGTTAATACTCGGCACCTTCACCTTATTTTCAGAATCGACGGTGGCACTGAGCAATGAAGATTTGAGTTTAATTAGCATTGCGACCGATGTGTCGAGTATCGCGATCGAAGGCAAACGCGCCGAAGAAAAAGCAATACGTTTGGCACATTACGACGAAGTGACTAAGTTACCGAATCGATTTTTGCTGAGTCAGTACTTAGCCAAAGCCTTGATTTATGCCCAAGATACGCGCGGCAGTTTAGCGGTTTTATTGCTCGATCTTGATCGATTTAAAGCCATCAATGATAGTTTCGATCACGAAGAGGGGGACAAATTATTGCGTACCATTGCGCTGCGACTGCAGTCTGTACTCTCAGAATCGGACACTATAGCGCGGGTCGGCGGCGATGAATTTATGCTGCTCTTAGATCGCTACAAAAACCCACGTGAGTTGACCGAGCTCGCAGACAAATTATTACAAGCAGTGGCCGCGCCGTTTGAGATTAAAGGCCAAGAGTTGCAAATCAGCGCCAGCATTGGTATCGCCGTGTTTCCGCAAGATGGTAGCGAAGCTCAGGCGCTAATGAAAAACTCAGAGATCGCCATGTATCGCGCGAAACATAATGGCAAAAACAATTATCAGTTCTACGATGCGCATATGAATGTGCACACCATAGAGCGATTAGCATTTGAAGCGCAACTCAGACGCGCCTTGGAGCAGCGCGAATTCGTGGTGTATTACCAGCCTAAAGTGAATGTCAATAGCGGAAAAATTGTGGGCGCAGAAGCGCTGATACGCTGGAATCACCCCGAGGACGGCATTATTTTTCCCTCGCAATTTATCAGCCTCGCAGAGGAGGCTGGCTTAATTGGAAGAATGGGGATGCAAGTCTTGGATATGGTCTGCCGTGATATAGCTCAATTTAAAACCATGGATAAAAA